>JAYUFG010000564.1:0-8337 GCA_043738845.1 Planctomycetaceae bacterium | reverse complement strand
CCACTTAGTTACGTGAAATGGGCCGGTTAAAAAGAATTTCTCTACGGAGGACGCGGAGAAGACATTTGGAACCATGCCTCCAGCGAATCGCTGAAGCTAAACGATCGGCTGAGTTTTTTCTTACACTCCTTTTCAATTCGCTCGATTGATCTTCGATGAAACCCGCCGCCACGACCGAACCGAATCCAGTGCCCGAGCAGGGGCACGCTTCGCTCGAAGAATTTCACGGTAGTGTGGCGGTGCCGCATCCGCAGGCGAGCCTTTGGAAACAATATCGGGCGTTTGCCGGACCGGCCATTTTGGTCAGTGTTGGGTACATGGACCCTGGCAACTGGTCGACCGATCTTCAAGCGGGCGCACAATTCAAGTACGGATTGCTCTGGATCGTCGCGCTGTCGAGCGCAATGGCGATCATCTTGCAAACACTCTCGGCCCGACTGGGTGTTGTCACGGGCAAGGACTTGGCCCAAGCGTGTCGTGATTGGTATCCCCCTTGGCTTCGCTGGCCCAACTGGATTGCCGCCGAGATTGCCATTGCGGCGTGCGACTTCGCCGAAGTGTTGGGGAGTGCGCTGGCGATCCACTTGTTATTTCACATTCCATTATTTTGGGCGGTCTTGATTACGGCCTTTGACGTACTGTTGCTCCTCTCGTTGCAACGCATGGGAATGCGCACGATTGAAGCCATTATTTTTGTACTCGTCGCGACGATCAGCGTTTGTTACTTCATTGAAATTTTCGTCTTGCCGAAAATCGTGCCGAGTTTTTCCGAGATGGGAGCGGCGATCATCACGCCCGGCGTTTTGCAAGGAAAAATGTTGGTCATCGCCATTGGAATCATCGGAGCGACGGTGATGCCGCACAATCTGTACCTGCATTCGGCCCTCGTTCAGTCGCGAAAGTTTCAAGCCGATGAGTCGTCAATTCGCCGCGCGATTACTTGGAACACGGTCGATTCCGTATTGTCGTTGTGCGTGGCGTTTTTGGTCAATGCGTCGATTCTTGTTCTGGCGGCCATCGTCTTCTACGGACATACCAGTGTCGATGTCCCCGGCCAACCACCAGTTATTCTTACGGATAAGACCGATTGGATGCCCGTCGCCCATCTCACACTCGCGCCCTTACTTGGCACAACCCTCGCCGCGACGTTGTTTGCGGTCGCACTCCTAGCCAGCGGTCAAAGCAGTACGATCACCGGCACGCTCGCTGGCCAAGTCGTGATGGAGGGCTTCATGCACTGGCGAATGCGTCCTTGGGCACGCCGCCTGATGACGCGCGGATTAGCCATCGTTCCGGCCATCGTGCTGATTGGCCTGCGCGGCGAGCGGAGCATTACCGATCTGTTAAATCTCAGCCAAGTTGTGTTAGGTCTGCAATTGCCGCTCGCGATTTTCCCGCTGCTACTATTTACTTCGTCCAAACGTCGGATGGGCAAATGGGCCAATGGTTGGTTCTTGTTAGTTGTCGGTTGGGGATCGGCCATTATCATCACTTGGTTGGATGTCATGGCCCTGCCAGATTCGTTACAATCCGCGTGGGATATTATCACCGGCGGATAAAGCATCCTAACGTAGATTCCCTTTTTCGCCCCACTCTTTTCCACGGAGCCGTTTGTGTATCAAACGATCTTGGTCACGCTCGATGCGACCGAAACCGACCGGGCGATCCTCAACCATATCAAACCGCTGGCGAAGCTCATGCACAGCCGACTCGTCCTGCTGCACGTCGCCGACGGCTGGGCCGCCCGGACCTATGGTGCCGACGCGGTGAGTGAGGAAATCACCGAGGATCGCAAGTATCTTGATTCCGTTCGGGATGAATTGGCGAAAGATGGAATCTCGGCCGATGTAGAATTGGCCTTTGGAGATCCGGCTCGCGAAATCATCCGCTGGGTCGAAGAAAAAGGTTGCGACCTGATCGCGATGAGCACGCACGGCCACCGCTTCCTCGCCGACCTCTTTTTCGGCACGACCGCCAGCCGGGTTCAACACAGCGTCAGCATTCCGGTCCTACTACTACGTGCGCCGATAACCCGGTAATAAATCTCGTTAGACTGTTTAGCCCGGTCGTCTACGACCGGCGACACCGCGTGGACGTGGCGGCTAAGTGCTGCCGTTGCGATTGACACTGCGCACGACATACGACACTGTGTACGCAATTCAAAACCGCGTGAGAAATAGCGGCGGTATTTGCCAACATGTCGAGCCGAAACGGACTATTTCGCGGGCACGTTTTCTTCGGAGGCCATCAAGTAGGATCGAAGGCTCGACATGACTTTGTTCGCCCGGTCGGCGATCCCTTCGGTGCGGCGGTCGCGATCTTTGCGGGGGCGAATGCTGACACGGATCACGGTCTGGAGCGACTCGGAGGTGTGTCCCGACGAGCCAATGGCTGCTTGAACCCGGCGCTCCTCAAAGTGCAATTCGACCATGAACGAAATAGGGCGGTCGGCACTGCGGCGTTGATTGACGTCGGCCAAAGCGTCGATCCGCAAATGAACATCGTTCTCCTGGAGCAAGTCAATTTGGGCATTGTGGTCGGCAACGAATCCGCGTAATTTTTCCACAGCGACCTTCATAGGAACCAGAGTCAGGAGATTTTTTTCGACCAACAAATCGGCCGGTGCTTTCTTCCAAAACCACCAACCCGTTTTGCCTTCGGTGGGTGTCTCGGACAGACCGGTTCCCAATTGAATGACCATATTACGGCCGGAGTCTTTGGCTTGCAACAAGGCCCGGTCGGCGCGACGCAAGATTGTTTCGGCATCGTCGCCAGCTTGTAGTTCCGTGACACCAAAGCTGGCCGTAACCCGTTTGCCGTCCATGGACTCTTGGCGAATATCACCAAATGCACGGCGGACTTGGTCGGCCCGTTCATAGGCGACAGCCACGGTGCAATCGGCACAAATCATGACGAACTCTTCGCCACCGTATCGGGCGACGAGGTCTCCCCCGCGACAGAAGCTCTTTAAGTTCGCGGCAAAGCTCTTGATAATTTCGTCGCCTGTTTGGTGCCCGTAAGTATCGTTGACCGACTTGAAGCGGTCGATGTCGCAAATGATCAGGCTACAAGGGAGCCGTTGTTCTTGATGGACCCGGACATAAGCCAATAGCCCTTTGTCGAACTCGGCCCGATTGGAAAGGTGCGTCATCGGGTCTTGGGTCGCCTTGGCGTGGAGCGTTTGGCAGCGTTCTTCCAACGTAATTTCCGAAGAGGCGTCATGCAGCAACAGCGTCGCACCGTGAATCGTCCCGTCACGAGAGGTCACAGGAATCGCGTGCAAGTCCACCGAGACGGGGCCTTTTCGACCCGCGATAATCATCCGCCGTAGTGATTGTACTCCGGAGTTGATCGAGTAGGCCAAAGGACAATCGGCCTCGTGTACCAGTTTTCCTTTTTCGTCGCGCAGGCCAATCAGTGCCGGTACGAACGGGCGTTGTGTGACACCATTGCCAGCGATTCCCGTCAAACGCTCGGTGCCGCGATTCCAGTGCATGATTTGAAGTTGCGAATCGACAAACACGACTCCGTCGTACATGTTGTCGAGCAACCGCTGTTGAAACAAAGTCTCTGGGGTTGGTTCATCATTGGCTGGCATTTGCTCGTTGAACCGCCAATAGGCGTTTGCCGCGTCGGGATCGAGTGTCGTCAGCCAGCGTCGCGTCACAATGCTCGACAGGGCCTGCGTGTTCAGCGTTTGCAGTTCGTGAAAGCTAGCTACAAGGACCGGATCAAATTGCGTCCCGGCACATTGAAACAGTTCTTGCAACGCCCGTTCACGCGGTCGAGCCGGTCGCCACACATGATCGGATGTCATGGAGTCGAACGCATCGACAATGGCGAGCATTCTGGCCCCCAGCGGTAAATCGGTGCCCAGGAGTTTTGTTCCTCGGGAGCGACCATCAAACCAAGTTGGCGCGTAACCGACAATTTCCATAATCCCAGCGTCGGCACAGCACGATTGCAGGATGTCGAGCCCCATGTGGCGGTGTTGTTCCATGATGACGATTTCTTCGCGATTCAACTTTCCCGGTTTTAACAGCACACCGTCGGGCACACCAATCTTGCCAATGTCGTGCAACAGCGCGGCGACCTCGATTCGATCACGTTCGACGTCAGAAAGTTTCATCGCTGCGGCCCAGGCGGAACATTCAATCGCAACCCGTAGCGAGTGAGCCGCACTGGCCGCATGTTTGAATCGCAGTGCCGAGAACAAACCGGCGGCCACGCCGAGGCGAACCTGTGCTAAGTGATTTTCGGCGGTGGAAGTTGCGTTGCTCGTTGCGGTTGCCGCCTCGTCGAGGCCCTGTAACATGGTCGATATTTTCGTCACCGCTTCGCCCATCGTGGCCAAGCGTTGCGGCATTCCGACCGGCAACATTGGCCCGGAAGTGGACACGCTGGATGTGATGGGGATGACGGGTGAACCTAAATTCGGTGGCCCGATGACATTCGACAATGCAGATATGATGTTCGACGGAGTGGTCATGGGCCATCTTGACCGCGTTTTATCGCGGCCAGTAATTGAGGTGTTCCAACCGGGCGAGCGAGACGTTCGCGTTATGAAAACCTAGGCCGAAACTAGACTTGCGGCAAATTGAGCGGCGATTCAAACCCCCGCGATGGACTGACCCGCACTTATTGCGTGCTGAATATGCCGAATAAGCCACTCGTTCCCGTTGTAGGCAGGCGAATGCTCGCCCACTTCCCTTTGGACCGTGAATGATTCATCATGGCGTTTTACAAAACGACGACCAAGACGTACCAATTTCCATCGGGACAAGGCAATTTCAATGCGACTAATTAGCTACCTCGGTTCCGGCGGCCTGCATGTCGCCGGTTTTAACGGACAAGGTTACGTCGATCTCCATGAGGCCGATCCTTCGTTGCCCAAAACGATGAGGGATCTGCTGAGTCTCGGAGCGGCAGCGTTGCCGAAAATTGCTGCGGCCATCGCCCACGGGCGGCCCCTTTCGAGCCAAAGCTTGCAAATTCTTGCTCCGGTTCCCGATCCGCAAAAGGTCATTTGCATCGGACTGAATTACGCCGATCATGCGAAAGAGACGAAAAAGGAACCGCCGCCAGAGCCGGTCGTGTTTTGTAAGTTCCCCACCGCCGTTCGAGCGCATGGTCAGCCGATTATTCTTCCGCGCGTAAGCCCAGAAGTCGATTACGAAGGTGAACTCGTCGCGGTGATCGGCCGTGCGGGGAAAAATATCGCCCGCGAAAATGCTCTCGATCATGTCGCCGGATATTGTTGCGGTCACGACGTTTCGGCTCGCGATTGGCAACAACGTAAGCCAGGTGGACAGTGGTTGCTGGGTAAGTCGTTCGACACCTTCGCTCCTTTCGGGCCGGAACTTGTTACGTCGGACGAGGTCGGCGACGCGGGCACGTTGCGAATTCAATTGCGTCTCAATGGTCAGACGATGCAGGACTCGAACACCAACCTGTTGATCTTCACGATTGCCGAATTGGTGGCGTACGTTTCACAGGTTTGCACGCTCCTGCCGGGCGACGTGATCTTTACCGGGACGCCCGCCGGTGTTGGTGCGGCTCGTAAACCACCCGTCTTTCTCAAGCCGGGTGACACGGTCGAGGTCGAGATCGAGAAGTTGGGCCTACTTCGCAATCCGGTGATTGCGGAGACTTAAAAGCCGGGCGAGTTTCCATAGTGTTCTTGATAAACAACCGTTGAACCGCCGAGCTTTGGAGAAACTATGAATCGCCGCACGTTTAGCACTACCATACTGTTTGGATTGATGTCGTCAAAGTTTTCACTGAGTGCTGAACCAAAGTCACGTCGCATTCTGCTGCGTTCATCATGGCAAACGGTCAACATTGGTGACATTGGTCACACGCCTGGTGTGCTGCATTTGCTGGAGCAACATTTACGCGGCGTTGAGGTTCGACTATGGCCGAGCAATGTTGATAACGGCGTTAAGGCGATGCTTCACAATCGTTTTCCAAAAGTGTCGTTCGTGCAAAGTGCTGCGGAGATCAAGGCCGCTTTTGCGGAATGTGATTTCTTATTGCACGGCTCTGGGCCTTCACTGGTTGCCGCTAAGGATGTTGCCAAGTGGAAGAACGAAACAAATAAGCCTTATGGTGTTTACGGAATTACTTGTTCGGCAACTGATCAAAAGACGCTCGATCTGCTTAGCGGAGCGCAGTTTGCGTTGTTTCGCGATTCGATTTCCTTAAAGCATGCCCAGAAAAGCGGCGTTTCCTCGCCCCACATGGAGTTTTGTCCCGACGGCGCGTTCGGTGTCGATTTACGTAATGACGATGCGGCAACATCCTTTCTGAAGGCCAACCAACTCGAAGACGGAAAATTTCTCTGCGTCATTCCGCGACTGCGATTTACGCCCTACTGGAAAATTCACAACAAAGAAAAAACGGCCGAGGACGAAAACCGTCATGCCCGCAGCGAGAAAATGAAAGAACATGACCACGCCCCCCATCGGGCCGCGATCATCGCTGTAACCCGTCAGACCGATCTGAAAATCCTGATTTGTCCCGAGGACAAAAGCCAAATGGAGGTTGGCAAGGAGATGTTGTACGACCCCTTGCCCAACGACGTAAAAAAGAAGGTCGTGTGGCGCGAGAAGTATTGGCTCACCGACGAAGCGGTGAGTACCTATGTCCGTTCGGCCGGTTTGTTCGGCAATGAAATGCACTCGCCGATTATGTGTATCGGTAACGGTGTTCCGGCGATTGTTTGTCGTTGGTCGGAACAGACGACCAAAGGAACGATGTGGCGCGACATTGGCCTTGGCGATTGGCTTTTCGACATGGACGACGAGAACGAGGTTGCCCGAGTCGCCGAGACCGTTCTCGCTTTGGCGAAAGACCCTGTCGCCGCAAGAGCCAAGGCCGCAAAAGCCCTCGATTTTGTTCACCAACGTCAGCGCGAAACGATGGCCGTGTTGGAAAAAGTACTAGGCAGTTAAAAAATCAAGCTCGTGGTTAGCATCATTACAAAACAAGGCCAGCATTCCTCCTGGCGAATATCATGCAATATCTGGCACGGCGATACGATACGAGCGAACCAGTCTCCCTCGACGTTGAGAATGGTCGGCTGCAAAGAATTACGCCAATCGGTTTAAATTCCAATAACGCACGAAGTTCCGGTCTGCCAAATTTGGCAAATCTGCCCTGGCTCTGTCCCGGTTTTGTCGACTTGCAAATCAACGGATATGAAGGGGTCGAGTTCAGTTCGCCCGCGTTGACGGTCGACAAGGTTCGCGTGATCGTCGAAAAAACGGTCGCACAGGGAATCACTCGCTTCTGTCCGACCGTGACGACCAATTCGTCTGCCGTGATCGAACATGCGATGCGAACGATTGCGACGGCGTGCGAGCAAGTTCCTTACGTTGCTCGGCACGTTTTGGGAATTCACCTCGAAGGGCCGTACATTTCGGCCGACGATGGTCCTCGCGGAGCGCATCCTTTGACCCATTGTCGCCGAACCGATTGGGGCGAGTTCCAGCGGTTTCAAACAGCCGCAGCAGGTCGAATTCGACTGGTCACGTTGTCGCCTGAGTATGACGAATCCCTCGACTTCATACGTCGAGCGGTCGCAGCGAACATCGTCATTTCCATCGGCCATACGCAAGCGACACGGCCGCAGATTCTGGCCGCCGTCGACGCGGGCGCGACGCTCAGCACCCACTTGGGAAATGCGACCCATCGCGTGTTACGACGACATCCAAATTATCTGTGGGACCAACTGGCCGAAGATCGACTCTCGGCGACCTTCATCGTGGATGGTCATCACCTGTCGCCCGAGGTTGTGCAGTCATTCATTCGGGCCAAGCAGCCGCAGCGGTCGATTTTGATTAGCGACCTGTCGGGCATGGCCGGGTTGCCGCCGGGTGCTTATCGCACCGAGTTGTGCGACTTGGAAATCAAAGCGGATGGGCGAATTATGCTCGGTGGTCAAAATCAACTTTTGGCTGGCGCGTCTCAGTCGATTCTCGTCGGCGTCGCGAATGTGATGCGATTTGCAGGCGTCGATTTTCGGGTGGCCGTCGAGATGGCGACGGTCCATCCGGCGAAACTAATGAAGGCCAGCTATCCAAAATTTCAAGTCGGAGAAACGGCCGAATATGTTTTGGTCGAGCGGAAAATGAACGCCGAAAATGTCGAACGGCTATTGGTGCGGGAAATCATTTGTTGAGAGTGGGTGATTTACTGGTTGGCTTTGGGGCGTACTCCGCAACAAATGCCAAGATGTGGCGGTGACCAATTTCAAACGCAATTCGCCCCCACTATGGAAGGGTCGATAAACTGGTCTAGGTAAAGCATCGCGGGGAGGTTCTCATGGCTAAAGTT
>JAYUFG010000563.1:0-8371 GCA_043738845.1 Planctomycetaceae bacterium | reverse complement strand
ACAACAGTTGCATCCGGCATGCCAGATACTATGACAATATGGCCGATTACGAATCAAGACCAATCCGGTAAGTTATTTCCGCGCGGCTCCTAAGTGAGCAGGGACGATCACACCCTGCACGCGAACCCGCCCATCGTACTCGGGTTGCAATCCAACGTCTTGGGGGCGGGTCGCGAAACTTGGATCGTTAGGCGGCAAGACTTTTTCATGGTATATTTCTAGTATGACAACCGAACAATTTCGATCAACCTTGCATCTGCAACCGTTTCGACCCTTTACGATCCGTATGGCGGATGGTCGCACCTTCGACGTTGCGCATCCCGATTTTGTGGCTCAATCTCCTACCGGCCGAACCGTGATCATTTTTCAAACGGACGAAAGTTATAGCCTTTTAGACATGCTCTTAATGACGGAACTTGAGGTTCATTAAGAGGCACGGTTGGATTGGGACCAGCCGTAAATGGCGTTCACGTTGAAGGACGGCCAACGAAGGATGAAATTAAAATCCAACGACGAACTCGAATGAGTCCCTATGTAGCCTTACCGATAGCACTATGGGCCTCAATCATTCAGCCATATTCGCCAAGATTCAGGAGCTAATCACGTCCGACCATCGGTCGAGTACGTGCATGGAAGAGATTATCTCTATCTGCTCGCGTGATGTTCCGCACGCCGATTGGTCGCGACTTTCGGCACTCGATTACGGCAGGGACATTGTTTCTATGTCATCCTGGATAACCGACGTATTTGAGAGGGATCCCGCACCATTTCCGATTCAAGGTTTGTGGTTTGGCCTCTGTAACCTGACAAAGGACGGTGAGGTTTGGGCGGATATGTATGTTGGCTCGATGTCGCAGTATGCAGCAGACGACTTGGAATTTGGCTGGCTTTCGAAGGGCGAACGTCACTACCCCGAAGACGCTTACGCACACTCCGCGTCATTACGGAGCATCTACGAAATTAGTTACGGTGGTGATGGTGGGCTGGGGAATAAGGCGGAGTGGCCGCTTTGTTTGGCATTCGGCGCGTTCATGGTGCGGTCGTTACTGCGGGGTCAAAGTACACGGCTTGTCGCGTCGTCAGCATCACGAATTGGCGTGGTGGTCGGTTTCGACTGTGGAGACATGTTGAAGCTTGGAGAGTTGACAGAGAGTGGGTTTGTGACGATAGGAAAGACGTGATGGTCAACTATGCGTGGTTACGCCTATTTGCGGACTTATCTCGCCACCGGAATCGTATGCCAGCTTTTATACACCGACATACATACCCCCTTTGCGGGAAACTCCACCGGGATCGCGAAACTCGAAAACGCCCCTCCCTAATGGATCAATAGACGATAAATTAGCTCTCATGTTGTCGCCGGTCGTAACGCGAAAGACCTCATTGATTTATGATACGACCCTCAGTTGTTGAAAAATAATCTCCGCCGCTTTAGATTCGTGGCCTCCGCAAAAAGGTTGCAACAGTTTGTCACGCGAGGTAAAATGTTCGTATGAGTACCATTGGGCAACTCGAAAACGGTGTTCGCCAACTTTCTTCCGAAGAGTTGGCCGCCTTTCGTGCCTGGTTTGCCGAGTTTGACGCCGATGCCTGGGACCGGCAGTTCGAGGCCGATGCCTCCGCTGGACGTCTCGATTGGTTGGTCGAGGAAGCGCGTCAGTATCTCCGCGACGGACGTTGTACGGACCGATGAACTACCGGGCATCCCCACGATTTTGGTCGTGTTATTACCGACTGCCAGAAGACATTCGTCGGATGGTGGGTGGGACGTTGGGGATCGGGTCGATTGCTCGGCGTACCCGTGCTAAAGAACGGGCCTATTACCCGCTTCGCGGGAAACGCCGCTGAAGCGGCGTAAACGAAAACACTCCGCTGCAACGCCGAACAGGCGGATCAGTTGCGCAAAACCTTCAGCACTGAAGCAGCGCAATCAAAGACATGCCGCTGAAACGGCCTGGCCGAAAACACGTGACTGAATTAGCGCAACCGGAAAACGGCATCGCTCTTGCACACCACACCCCCGCCGCCAAAATGGCCCATTTTTAACCGTTCCAAAAGCATCCAAAACAAGTTATAATGACGGCCAACCCACCAAGGTGCCCGCCATGAACCATATCGAACACAATCGGGTGCAAAAACTTCTCGCGCGGCGGGAGTTTCTTCAAAAGCTGGCCGCCGGTTCGGCGGCGGCACTCATGGCCAGCGAACCGCGCTGGTCGTTCGGAGCGTCGCCGGAAAAAATTGTCCATCCGAAAGCCAAGGCCGACAGTTGCATCATTCTCTGGATGGCGGGCGGAATGGCCGCACCCGACACGTTCGACCCGAAGAACTATGTCCCGTTCGAGAAGGGAACGCCCGTCGGCAAAATTGGCAGCACGTTTCCCGCCATCGACACGGTCGTGGACAACATCAAGCTCACGCAGGGCTTGGAGAACATCGCGAAAGTTCTCGATCGAGGGACGTTGATTCGTTCGCATGTGCAGCCTGACCTTGGCTCGATCCTGCATTCGCGCCATCAATATCATTGGCACACCGGTTATGTCCCGCCGCAGACGGTCGCTTGCCCACACATTGGTGCCTGGATGGCGAAGGTGCTGGGTCCGAAGAACCCCGTCATCCCGCCGTTCATTAACATTGGTCAGCGGCTCGAAGGGGTCGGCGAGCAAGAGGAGTTAAAGGCGTTCACGACGGCGGGCTTTTTCGGCAGTGAGTTTGGCCCGATGAATTTGCCGTTTCCCGAAGAGGCGGCTCAGTCGGTCCGCCCGCCAAAGGGGATGGAGCCGGGCCGCTTTGCCAATCGTCATCAACTTTATCAGCGGCTGCTCGATCAACAGCCGGGCCGCGAAATCATGAGCGACTTTCAGCAAGAGTCGCTGTTGCGGTCGATGGACAACGCCTATCGCTTGCTCAGTTCTAAAGAGCGAGCGGCGTTCGATATCACGCTCGAACCGAAAGAGGTCTATCAAAAGTACGACACCGGCCGCTTCGGTCGCGGCTGCTTGCTCGCGCGGCGGCTGGTCGAGTCGGGCGCCCGCTTTGTCGAGGTCACGACCGAGTACGTCCCGTTCGTGAATTGGGACACACACGCGAATGGTTTCACGACGGTTAAGAAAATGAAGGAAGAGATCGACCTGCCCATCGCGCAACTGATTCTCGACCTTGAATCGCGGGGCTTGCTTGATCGGACGCTCGTGATTTTGGCGAGCGAGTTCAGTCGTGATATGTTGATGGAAGGCAAGCCCGGCTCGAAGGCCAACGATCAAGCGACCGAAAAGGTCGATGTCATTCAGGAACTCAAACATTATGGCCAGCATCGGCACTTCACGGCCGGTTCGAGCATCGTGATGTGGGGCGGTGGAATCAAAAAAGGCGTTCTCTATGGCGAGACGGCCAGCGAACGACCCTTTGTCGCCACGAAAAACCCGCTGAGCATTATCGACCTGCACGCAACCATTTTCACCGCGATGGGCATCAGCCCCAAGACCGCCTTTGACATCGAGCAACGCCCGTTTTATGCGACGCTGGATGGAAAAGGCGAAGCGGCGATGGAACTTTTTGCGTAAACGGCGGATTGAATGCAAAACGCGAAATGCGAAATGAGAAATGGGGGAGACAAGAAAATGACCAATAGTGTAGTGATTAGCATTTAGCAACCACCAGACCACCACTCACCCCTCCCGTTTGCGTTCTGACTTTCCCCCATTCATCGTTCATCGCTCATAATTCATCATTTCCTCCCATGTCCTCTCTCACTCGCGAACTCCAACGCCGCCGGGACGTCGCCGTCGATATTGCTCGACTGGCCGGGCGGACGACGCTGGACCGGTTTCGGTCGCATGATCTGCATGTCGAGATCAAGGCCGACGCTTCGCCCGTCACGGCGGCGGATCGATTCGCAGAAACGCTGTTGCGGGATCGGATTGCCGCTGCTTTTCCGCATGATGCGATTTTGGGCGAGGAATTTGGCGAGCAAGCAGGCACGTCGGGCTTTCGCTGGATTCTCGATCCCATCGACGGGACCAAGTCGTTCATTCGCGGCGTCCCGTTGTACGGAACCTTGATCGGCGTCGAACATGACGAGCGGAGCGGCGTCGGCGTGATTTACATTCCCGGCTCCGACGAATGCGTTCATGCGGTCCGCGGAGAACCAGCCTGGTATCAGATTGGCAAGTCGGCCCCGACGGCCGCTCGCGTTTCGCAAACGGCCGAGTTGTCGAAGTCGCTGTTCTGCACTTCGGACCCGGTCACGTTTTTGAAAGTCGGCCGCGAGCGACAACTGCATCAGTTGCTCTCGATGAGTGGTCAATGTCGGACGTGGGGCGATTGTTATGGTTACTTGCTCGTGGCAACCGGCCGCGCCGACGTCATGGTCGATCCGCAGATGAGCATTTGGGACGCTGCCGCCTTGCAACCGATCATTGAATCTTCCGGCGGCACGTTCACCGACTTCCAAGGCCGCCCCACCATCTACTCCGGCGACGCCATCGCCACCAACGGCTTGATCCATGATGCGGTGTTGAGGATTACGGCGGGATAGGGTTGGCGAATAAAGTAATGTCGTCTTTCGCTTCGCGTCAGGACGTCCTGTCGCGGAGCGAAAGACGACAATCGCGGTAATTTGGTTTTGCAGCCGCGTAGTGGCGACATTTGAATAGCCAGGGGCGAGCATAGCGAAGCCCCTGGAAATCGCATCGTAAAATGATCGTGCCACAGCGTGGCACCACTGTTTCGTGTAAACTTTGTGTCGCCGCGATGCGGCTTGCGTCACTTTATTTTTGAATCCAGGGGTTGCGCTGCGCTAACCCCTGGCTATTCAAATGTCGCCGCTAACGCGGCTGAAGTCCCGTGCGATCTTCGCTTTGCTCATTAGTCTCGCCGGAAGTAACTATCTGTGAACAACGCTTCATCCATTCCGAACGTGCCGCTGACGCAGGCGACGCCGAGTCAGCCAACGCAATTAACTCGTCCAGCGCGGCTCGCTTCGCTCGATGCCTTCACGACTTGCGCCGTTGCGCAGCGGCTGGGACGCCGGAGCGTGGGCATTGAGCAAGAGCGGATTTATTTTCGGATCGGCGCGCGCCGGTTGGGGTTGGCCCAGGAACTGGACGGCGAACCACTGCAATCGCCGGATAAGACGTATCTTCGCCAGAACGGAAAACGACCAGCCTCACACGCGTGAGCCCTTCAAGTGGCTAAACTGTTTCAAAGTGTCACGCTCCCTTGCTTCCTTCCACGGATAAACGATGCGTCAACTGAAGTCCGCAAATCTGTTCACGAGAATTGGAACGTACTTTTTTCCCAAGAACATTGATGGGCAGGTCCGTTCGGAACTTTTACCGACCGGTCAAGTTCAAGTAACGCCGTTTTTCGTGATCGACGGACAGGAAGTTCCATGTGATCTGGTTACGCTCGAAGCGAGCCAGACAATTTTGGGACACAACGTCGTACTCAGCGAGGCCGCTCGCAGTGTGCTTCAAGCTACTCAGGGCAAGCCAACTCGTCTGGCGAAGAAAAAAGCGGCGTCAATGCTCACCGAACTTGGTCGTAGTGGCGCGTCCATGCGTTCAAAGGATGGCACGCGACAGCCGCGCATCGAACAGGTCAAACCGGATGTCACACTGGAACTTGGGCCAAATGATTCTTTAACGATCAATTCAGAACTGGTAACAACTGGCGGTGTGGTAATCGACAAACCACTGGATATCACAGACCTACAAGCGGAGGATGGTTGGTTTTCCGTGGGTGATGACCTCCTGCAGGTCGTGACGACCAATACGCCATTGGATCAAGTGTTAATTCAGGAGGGAGGAAACAGAACACTCAGCGGCGAATCCGTGCCGCAAACGCTCAAGCTAATCCAAAAAGAATCGAAGAAAATTGGATCCATCGAAAAGAGTGAATCACTTCGCCCCTTGTCTGTTTTTACCGGCCATCCTGAGAATCAAGTCCGAGTTGATGGTGACTCAGACTCAATCACGATTAGTCCAACACTGGTAATGAAGGGACCGACAGGAACGAACTACGAACCGTCAAACGACGAAATCGATCAAGTCCGCACGGGTAATCAGACATTTACGCGGGTCAAAGAAGGCTGGCTCGAATTGCCGAAAGTCGAAATCGAAAGATTCGACGATGCTTGCGAAGAGATCGGAGACAAACTCGGCAATCTGACAGAAATTCGAGGCAATCAAATTCCAGCGGCATTGGCGGAGCTGCTCCGAGCTACGGGTCGCAATGGTCCGTTGGTTAATCCGTGGGCCGTCTATTTTTCCGATGCAGTTAAGAACTCACATCGAATCGTCGATACGCCCGCAGACGTAAAGTTTCGGATGAGCATTGTTGAAAGTGATGGTCGCTCATTGTTATCACTTGATCCACTTTATAACCATGATCGCTTCCTAGTGACGCATGAGGATACACAACAAGCTGCCGAGGTTGGAGATCAATGGATTAGGCGACCCGGTTCTTGGATCAAAATCGATCTGGCTAAATTCAACCGCATCAAGGCTGAAATTGAGCGACTACAATTACAGCCTGGAAAAGACGGATACACCTTTCCCGCAAGTCAACGAGAAAAGGTTCTTCAAGTCTTTTCGCTCCTAGGTTCAATCGAACATTCCGAAGCCTACGCCACCTTTGTCGTAAAACTCTCGGATTTTGAAAAAATCGAGGAAACGCCGTTGCCGATGCAACTACGTCCAGAGGTCGAGTTTCGAACATATCAACAGCACGGTTACAACTGGTTAGCATTTCTTCATCGATTTGGCCTAAATGGGATATTGGCGGATGACATGGGGCTGGGGAAAACTCTCCAAACACTTGCCGTAATTCAGCGAGCACGAGAACAACCGAATGCGTATTTTCCTTCACTTGTTATCTGCCCGACGTCGGTCGTGAATAACTGGAAATCGGAGATTGCAAAGTTTCTCCAAGAATCGTATGTCGTCATTTATTCCGGTAACAATCGTGACGCGAAGTTACGCCAAATCTTGGAAACGATGAAAGAACTGCGTTCGAGAACGGTGCCTTTGTTTGTCATAACAAGTTACGACATTGCACGGCGTGACCACGAACAATTAAATCGAGTTCCTTGGCTCTATGTCGTGGTCGATGAGGGACACAACATCAAGAATCCAGATGCCGAGCGAACGAAGGCAATCAAGACGATTCACGGGCAACACAAACTCGCCCTCACAGGCACACCGATACAGAACAACCTAGAAGAACTGTGGTCGCTGTTTGACTACGCAATGCCAGGGTTTTTAGGAACGCGATCCGAGTTCCGTCAAAAGTACGCTCCAAGAGGAAACCGTCGTCTCAAAGATCGAATTCATCCATTTATTTTGCGACGCCTAAAATCAAACGTCGCCAAAGATTTGCCGTCAAAGACGATTATCGAACTAAAGGTTGAACTGACTCCGAAGCAAACACAACTGTACAAAGCTGTGAGCAATAGCGCAGAGGTCAAAAAACTGGTTGACGAAGTCGGTGCGCCGGGAGCGAAGCAAGCTCCATTGCAAATACTCGCTGCATTGACGAAGCTCAGGAACATTTGCAACCATCCGGTCTTGGCTTCAGCGAACGCAAGGGATGACAAAGTGAGTTGCGAAGACTCTGGCAAGCTCGAAGCCCTCAAGGAATTAATAGAAGAAGTCGTCGGCGGTGAACATCGAACTTTGCTCTTTTCGCAAACCACCCGGATGCTTGACATCATTGAGAGCTTATTTACCAAATGGAACGTAAGATCGCTTCGCCTTGACGGCAGCACCCCTCCCAACCAGAGACCAGCGATAGTCGATGAATTTAACACGAACAGCGCGGTACATTGCTTTTTGATTAGCACGAAGGCCGGGGGAACCGGCCTCAATCTCACGGGTGCCGATACCGTAATTTTCTATGATCACGACTGTAATCCAGCAAATGACAATCAGGCGCAAGACAGAGCGTACCGAATTGGTCAAACAAAACCTGTCACCGTTTACAAGCTTATTTCCAAAGGCACAATAGAAGAAAAGATTATTGAACGGCAACGAATCAAACAAACGCTTGCGGATGAAATCATCGGGGCAGACGAAGATGGCTTTAAGGATTTGACGAAAGAAGACTTGCTTTCGTTGTTTACGTTGGACGAAAGCAAAGATTAGTACGATCCGCATCAATCCTATCGGTTTCGGACTGCCTATGATGAAAAAACTCAGATTCTTCTTCGCACGCGGGTGGCCCAGGTTGCTTGCAACCTGGGGCGCAGCTAAGAGGCTTTCGTTTCGTTCCGCTCCTTAGGAGCCGCGCGGAAATAACTTACCGGATTGGTCTTGATTCGTAATCAGCCATATTGTCATAGTATCTGGCATGCCGGATGCAACTGTTGTGG
>JAYUFG010000562.1:0-3193 GCA_043738845.1 Planctomycetaceae bacterium | reverse complement strand
CAGAAAATAACCAACGACTTTCTGACCATCCTACGAACTCCGCCCCCAAAAAGTTCAAAAAAGTAACAGCCTCTACGAGACTGATCCACTAAACGGACCAATCCCACAAGCTCGTTTGCGGCTATCGTGTTATACATACATCCGTTACGATAGTTTGTGTGTCGCCGTTTGGTCCGTTAATCACGTTGATTGTTGTCAAAATGCCCAGTACCTCTCCCAGTTTTTCCGGTCTGCGTGTCGCCGCGTTTGAAAGCCGACGGGCGGACGAAATGGCCCGCTTCATTGAAAAGGCGGGCGGCGTTCCGTTCGTCAGCCCGTCGATGCGAGAGGTTCCCATCGACAAGAACCCGGCCGCCATCGACTTTGCCAATCGGGTGATGACCGGTCAAGTCGATACGATCATTTTCATGACGGGCGTCGGCGTTAAAATGCTCGTCACGCAAATCGAGCGATATGTGGACCTCAAGCGTTTTTTAGCATGTGTAAGTGATGTGGTGACCGTCGTTCGCGGTCCCAAACCGGTTGTCGTTTTGAAAGAGCTTGGTATCGAACCGAAAATTCGCATTCCAGAGCCAAACACTTGGCGCGAGATTTTGCAAACCCTTGACGGACATGGCGGCGTTTCCAACCACAACGTCGCAATTCTCGAATATGGTGAACCGAACGCTAGTCTTGGTGCGGGTCTCGAAGCCCGCGGTGCAAGGGTCACGAATGTGAAAATCTACGGTTGGGAATTGCCGGAGGACACTCGGCCCTTGCAGGAGAATGTTCGCGCGATTTGCGATGGCCGGATTGACGTGGCGATTTTCACGTCGCAACATCAAGCGGTCAATCTGCTCGCGTGTGCGCGGGAACTGGAGATGGAAGACAAACTGCGTCAGGCGTTTGCCAGGATTGCGGTCGCCTCGATTGGTCCGACCACGACGGAAGGTCTCCGTGATCGGGGCTTGCCCGTCGATATTGAACCGGAACACAGCAAGATGGGTCAACTCGTGCAGGCCGCCGCCGAGCAGAGTGCGGCGATCTTACGAGCCAAACGCCCAAACGTGAAAGTCGAAGCACCTGTGATTTCACAACCACCAATGTCATCGTCACCGAAAATAAACCAGCCAACCGTCGATCAATCCGCCCCTTGGTACCACAGCCCATTCTTGCGGGCGTGTCGCCGCGAGCCGAACGAGCAAACGCCGATTTGGCTGATGCGTCAAGCCGGGCGATACTTGCCGGAGTATCGAGCGATCCGCGAAAAAACGACGTTTCTCGAATTTTGCAAAAATCCGCAATTGTGTGCCGAGGTCATGCTCACGACGGTTGAGCGGCTGGGCGTTGATGCGGCGATTATCTTTTCCGACCTGCTGCCCATTCTCGAACCGATGGGTTTGGACTTAGAATTTACGCCGGGCGACGGTCCGCAAATTCACAACCCAATCCGCACGCTAAAAGACGTGGACCGTTTTCGCGAACTCGACGATCTCTCGTCGCTCGAATTCGTGATGGAAACCGTGCGGCAAACGCGGGCCGGTTTGTCACCGAAAATCCCGGTTCTCGGTTTCGCGGGCGCGCCGTTCACTCTGGCCAGTTACGCAATTGAAGGGGGAAGCAGCCGCAACTATCTTCACACAAAGTCGATGATGTATCGCGACCCGGGCGCATGGCACGAAGTGATGAGCCGCCTTGCCCGTGCTGTGACCAAGTATCTGAATGCCCAAATCGCCGCCGGGGCACAGGCCGTGCAACTGTTTGACAGTTGGGTCGGCTGTCTTAGCCCGAGCGACTATCGAAAGTTTGTTCTGCCGCATACGAAAGCGATCCTTGACGGGCTGACGCCCAATGTGCCGGTCATCAATTTTGGAACGGGCAACCCAGCCTTGCTGCCGCTATTTGCGGAAGCGGGGGGCGACGTGATCGGTGTCGATTGGCGAATTGAACTCTCCGACGCTTGGAAAATGGTCGGATATGACAAGGGCGTGCAGGGAAATCTTGATCCGCTGATTCTCTTTGCAGAACCTTCCGTGATTCGCTCCCGAGCGCAGGATATTTTGCGTCAAGCGGCCGGTCGGCCGGGGCATATATTCAACCTGGGCCACGGCGTCCTACCTCACACGCCGGTGGAGAATGTCCTTACGCTGATTGAAGCGGTGCGCGAATTTCGAAAGAATTGAAACTACCCGTGATAGAGGTAGGGCGAATTGAGTGTGAGATGAGAGGCTCTACGACACCGGACGCAACGGCGTAGCACCCCACCGAACGCCGTCACTGAATTCGGATGGTGTCGTCGTTAAAAAAGTATGCTCAATTAAAATTGACGGGTCGAAACCATTTTTTTCCTCGGTGTCCTCTCGTATCTCCGTGCCTAAACGGATTACGATGTGACGCGATGCGTTCTCACACGCCGCCGAACCAGGAAGTTAGCCCGCAACGGAAGATTACCCGAAGCGCGGAAGATGCCTCCCGCAGGTTGATCTTCGATTGTCCCCTCGCCCGATCCGCAAAGACGATGGGCGTCTCTCCGAAGCGGGCACCGAGCCGTTTCAAACGCCACAGGATTTCTTCTTGAAACGAATAACCTCGCGAGCGAATCGTCGTGAAGTCGAGTTGCTTCAGCAGCGAGGTACGATAACAGCGAAAACCGCCGCTGCAATCGCGAGGTGAAAGTTTGAGACAAACGCGAGCGTACACGTTCACTCCTTTACTCATTAGTCGTCGCCGCCAGGGCCAATTCTCGACAGCACCGCCGGGAATGTATCGCGAACCGATCATCACATCGACTGGCGAACTAGCGGTCGTTGTGTCAGTGATCGGGTCCATTCCCGCGATCAGGTTCGGAATGTACTTCGGCGAGTGGCTAAAATCGGCGTCCATATTCAGAACGTAATCGTAACCATGTTCGACACCGTATTGCATCCCGGCCATGATCGCTGTTCCGAGACCGAGCTTTCCCGCGCGGTGCAAGCAAAAAAAGCCCGCCTCTCGTTGCGATTTTTCGTCGCACCATTGGCCGGTTCCGTCGGGCGAATTGTCGTCGATCACGAGCAGGTGAGCTTCCGGCGCGGCGGCGTAAATTTCATCCACGAGGCGAGGGAGATTCTCAATCTCGTTGTAGGTCGCGATGGTGATCAGCGTTTTCGGCATGGTGAAACAAATGGCGGCGTGAGGGGTTGGGAGTCGGTTTCGAGGTAGCGATTTTCGGACT
>JAYUFG010000561.1:0-3214 GCA_043738845.1 Planctomycetaceae bacterium | reverse complement strand
AAAATTGCCAATTTGTAAAATCGTGAGCGATGGACTTCAGTCCGAGCAACGATTTTTCCCCGAACCTACCGGCTTGCAGCCGGTAGTAGTTCAGTTATTTATTTATTTATGCGCCGGTCCTAACTTCGCCAGGTTCTCCGTCGCCAAAAGTCGGGATTATTTGGCACCCCTTTCCGCGAAACGATGGTGGACATTTCGCGCGGCTTCAATCATGCTGGAATGGTCAGGGTCGTTCGTAAAATCGTTTCTGTGAGCAAGAATATGTCACCGTCGAATGGGTTGAATCGTGTCATCGGGATCGGACTGGTTATTTCTCTAGCCGGTTGCGGGGGAAATTCGTCGCCTGCAAAACCGTCGTCCGCCCTGAAGCCGGTCGCGTTCAATGCCGCTGGGGAGCAGGGTAAAAACGAACAGGTCAAAGAGGGCGGGTCTTCTGGTTCTTCCATGTCAGCCAATGTCAATGCTCCCGCTGGAAAACACAAAGAGGGCGTGGCGGTCGATAGTGATTTGTACTATCCGGTCGGACCGCTGGCGGCACGGATGATTACCCGGCGGGATGCAGGCGGGCCGATTGCTTGGCCACCCGTTTCAGAATGGGGATTGAAGGAAACGGCGGCCGACGCGCTGGCCCGAATTGGCGGAGACGCCGTGACGCAACTGATCGGTGCCTTGCATGATCCCGAGCCACAGGTGCGGTTGCAAGCGGTTCGCGCATTGGCGAGAATTGGACCCGACGCCGCACCGGCTGTGGCGGCACTAACGGAACGGTTGACCGACTCGGACTTGCTCGTGCGACAAAACGCCGCCCGCGCTCTCGGCCAAATTGGTCCCGCCGCCAAGTCGGCCATTCCGCAGTTGATTCAGGCCTTGCAGACGGAAAAGAAGTAGCCTAAAGCAATGGCGGAAAGTCTCCCTTCAACCACATTCCTTTTCAATCAAAATCATTCACCGATGAAAATGCAACTTAATCGCCTGGGAATTTTTGGCTGTCTGGTGCTGTGCATTTCCAATATGCTGGCTGCCGAACCGCTGGCCGAACAAGTCACAATTCCGGTCGAAGTGGACACGACCGACCCGACGTTGGTGAAAATTGTATTGATCGCTGGCAAGCCCAGCCACAATCGGGGTGAGCACGAAATGTTCGCGGGCTGCGTTGTCCTGTCGAAATTATTGCAACAAACGCCGGGCGTGTTTCCGGTGATCGTGCGTGACGAATGGCCGAAGAATGAAAAGATTTTTGAGAACGCCCGCTCAATTGTGTTCTTCGTCGATCAAATCTACGATCATGCCAAATTTCCGCCGGGACGAATGGAAGTCCTGAAAAAGGCGATGGACGCCGGGTCAGGCATGGTCGCGTTTCATTACGGCCTGCATTACCCGAAGGAAGAGGGCGAGCAAGCCATGCAATGGCTCGGCGGCTACTACGATTGGAGCATTTCCAACAAAGGGCACTGGACCGCGAACGTGACGCCGGGCGAACATCCCATCTGGCGTGGTGTTCAAGCGGCCAAGTGGGAAGATGGTTGGCATTTTAATTTTCGCTTCGTCGATGGCATGAAGGGGATCACGCCCCTGTTGGTCTCGGCGGCTCCCGACAAAATTCGCACGACGGCCGACGCCAAACAACATTTGGGTCGCGAGGAGGTTTTAGCCTGGGCGTATGAACGACCGAGCGGCGGGCGCGGGTTTGCTTTTTCCGGGTTGCACCTGCATTCCGAATGGGCCGATGCGAACCATCGCAAATTCTTAACCAACGGAATCCTGTGGTCGGCGAAAGTTGATGTTCCCCAGGAAGGTGCCAAAGTCGAACTTGACCCGGTCGAATTAAAAAACTGGCTCGACAACAAGGCGACACCAAAAAAGTAGGGGACGCAAATGCGTACCCTACATGTTTGATTTAATCACCGTCGAGAAACTCGGGCCACAATGCATCGCTGACGAACAAGCCTTCGGCCGTCAGTTTCACGGTTGTTTGGTCGTCGAAAATGAGTCCCATTTCGACGAACTTTCGCAACGGCCGCCCCAGTAGCTTATCCAGGTTGAACATTGTCCGTTCAGAGAACCAATCCCGGCGGACGCCCTCCATTCGCCGCATCGCAAACACGAATAGCTCGCGCGCCCGATCAGTCGGCGAGAGTTCTTCACTCTCAGCGACGGGCGATTGGCCGTTCAGCACCCTTTGCAAATAGGTGGTCGTGCTGCGGTGATTGACCTCACGCCGCCCGCCGACATTTCGGGCTGCACCCGGTCCGGCGGCGAAATACTCACCACCCAGCCAATAGGTCTCATTGTGGCGACAGCGATGATAAGACTTGGCGAAGTTCGATACCTCATAGTGCTCGAAGCCCGCCGAAGTGATTCGCTCAATCGCCGTGGCGTACATTGACCTTTCGAGTTCCTCCGCTGGCTTCACCAAACTCCCCCGAGTCCAACGGCCGAAAAACGTCGTTCCTTTTTCAATTGTCAATCCGTAGGTCGAAATGTGATCGGGTTGCAGTTCCAACGCGGTTCGAACGTCCGCCTCCCATTCGGCGAGCGTTTCTTCTGGTGCGGAAAAAATTAAATCCAATCCGACCGAACGAAATGGGCGACAGAGATAAAACGCCCGGCGGACATCGTCGCCCGAGTGATCGCGTTCTAAAAGTCGCAACTTTTGATCGCGAAATGATTGGGCACCTAGGCTAATTCGATTGACGCCGTGGGCTGCCAGCACGGCGACTCGGTCTACGTTCACGTCGGCCGGATTGGCCTCGATACTGAATTCGTGCCCCTTTGCCAATGGAAACCAGGTCGCAAGCGTCGAGAGAAATCGTTCCAGTTGTTCCGGCGAGAGGAATGTTGGCGTTCCCCCGCCGATGAACAGAGTCTCGACTTCGCGCGGCTCTTTCAACGTTTGTAATTCAATCTCGATGGCGTGCAGAAAGTCGTTTACCAGGTCGCCCCGCCCCGCCACGAGCGTGAAATTGCAATAGCCGCAACGTCGGGCACAAAAGGGAACGTGAATATACGCGGCACGGGGCATGTGGACGACGAACCCTGGTCAAGCCGGAAAAACGCGAGAATCCACCGATTATAGCAGTCGCGAACGGTTTCCACACAGGGCTTGCCGGGCGTACCAGGGATTCTCAGTGTTTCACATTGGGAAAATCCCAACCCGACGCGTTAGCGAGGAATGCAGGTAAAAACGCGAGAATCCTCACTTACGTTTCGGGTT
>JAYUFG010000560.1:0-3215 GCA_043738845.1 Planctomycetaceae bacterium | reverse complement strand
GCAGCTTGCCGAGGTCGAAATCGTAGACGTGGCCGCGAATCATTTTGTCGAGGACAACGGTCGCGAACAGCCCGTCTTCAGAGATGTTGACCGATTGGACGACCGGCGTCGTCTTCTCGATTTCCGGGCCGCCGTATCCGCCGTGGTAAGGATGCGTGAAGGTGGTGATCTTATAAGACTTGGGGTCGCTGCCCGTCGTTGCGTCGACCGGCTTCGTGAAGGCGATCTTGAAGCCAGCGGGTTCAATGTTGATGCGTTTGATTTCAAACGGCATTTTGCCGTTCCAGTCGAGACGTTCTAAAGCGAAAGCCTTGTTGCCGCGCACCGGCCAACCGCGATTTGTTCCCCCGCACAGCATGTTGCCGCCCGGAGTGAACTCCACGTTCAGAATGCCCGTCGAAAGTCCTTCGCGGAAAGGATAGCACGCACCCTGCCAAACGCCGTTCACTTGCTCGGTGGTGGCACGCATGATGATGGAGAGCGTGTAATCGCCGAGAAACATTTGATCCTCGAACGGACCAAACTTACCTATGGATCGGTCGACCACGAACCCCGTGATCGATCTCCCCATACGGATGTAAGGAAAGACGACCGCATAAGGGACGAGTTGCTTCACATGCGTCTTTTCGGTGACGATCCGCGAACCGGACTTGGGTGTTTCCGGTACTGGGCCCATCTCCGGCGCGTATTTGTACCAGTTGAAACTCGCGGGGTGCCCGTGGAAACTGCCGGGAGTGACGGCCTTCAAACTGCACGAACAATTCCACGGCCCTTGGCTTTCGATGTAAAACAACGCCCCATGTTCGTTCTCCCCGATGCCGGCTGGGCTGCGCAGTCCACTGGCCAACGCCAGGGTTTTTCCTTGAGGAGTGACCTTCATGGCGAAGCCGCGATAAAGCGCGTGCGATTCATAGGAGTACGACAACCCCAGGGCCAAGTAGAGATTACCCGCCTTGTCGAATTTTGAGCCAAAGGCGTATTCGTGATAATTCGCATATCCCCAGGCGTCTGATATGGTTTCGAAACGGTCGGCCTTGCCGTTGCGTTTCGTGTCGCTGACTCGCGTGAGTTCGCAACTCTGCGTAACGTAAAATGCGTTGTCCTTGTAGGCCAATCCGAAAATCTCATCGAGCCCGGTGGCGTATAAGTGGTACGACGGGCTCGGCTTCTTCTCATCGATGCCGCTGAGAATGTAGATTTCGCCGTGACGCGTGCCGACGGCGACGCGACCATCGGGAAGCGTACAGAATGCACCCGCCTCGATTACCTGGTCTTTGGGAATGGGGATGTTGACGATCGGATAGTATTCCCGTTCGCGCTCTTCGGTACCCCAACGTCCGCCGACCTCTTCGGCCTTGGAAGTTGATTGGCCAAGCGCAAATGCGGAGAGCACGATTAGGAATCGGCAAAGATCGTTACCGGAGTAATTCATATGTAAGAGTCCGCGTGGATTTGCCTTTGGGAATGTCGAACTTTACCAAGAGTTCCTGCGATTTTGTTCCAACAGCGGTGGGCCGGAGGAGCGTCTGGACTTCTGGAATCTTCAAGCTTAAGCCTGGCGTTTTAAACTCCGTTTTCGATTCTGCATCGATTGATCCCACGAACGCTCGGAACCAAATCGTTTCGTCTGCTGGAGAATCGAAAGATAATTTCCGGACGAGGCAAGCGGTCTTGTTCTCTTTTTCCACAATGGAATAATCTTCAATTTTTATGTCGCCGCTCCGGTAGAAGAACGTCGGGATGGAGGCATCGTCGAGTTGATAACCCTCGAACTGATATCCGCGATTTTTGGGATATAGTGGATCGGGGTTGGTCGGTGCTTGTTTCGTCATCACCGGGCGGAGTGGCCAAGGTGATTTCTCGTCTGGCAACGCGAAGAACGAAACGTCCTGATGGAGCGCAATATGTTTTCCAATGGGATTAAATCCACCCGACCCTTGACCACTGCGATCCACCCGCACAAATCCACCCTGCCAGATCGCGGAGAGTGTTCCCGTTTCGGCATTGAATGCATAATTAATTTTTTCTGGGAAGCCAACGGCGATGCCTCGATAACCCGCGACGCTACTTCGACCCCGGTAGGTTCGCGTCGTATCGGTCACAGCCAACTCCGATTCGATCGGTTTGACGCCCGAAGGATCCGCCGCAGAAATGCCGAAAGTCAGGTAGTACCAAATCGCTTCAATTTGAAGGTGGGTGTCACCATGAAAAATGGTCGTGATGACGGCTTTCCCATCGGGCCAAGATGTGGGCATCACGGTACGCGGTCGGAAGGCGCTCGGGTTGATCATGTATTGGAAATACCAGCTCGGCTGCAAGCGCTGCGTCATCACCATCAAATCGATCCCCTTCTGATTCGGCGCTTGACCATTGAAGCTGTGACAAGCAATACAATTCAGGGACTTGTCACCAACCAGCTCGCGGCCGCCAGCACGCATCTCCTTATCGCGGGCTTGTTCTTTGGGATTGTTGGACTCTGGCTTCGGGAGTGAAAACTCAACACTTTTCAGCGAGTCCAGTCGGGAGAACAAATCGGGTAGGTGCCTTAAGTTCGGTTCGCCAAATTGTGGCATCCGTGTATACATGTACGATCTCACGCTGTCGGCATCGTAGAGCATCTTTTTGAGTGCAACCGGTTGTAGTTTTGCTCCCACAATTGTTAATGGCGGAGGAACGCGGGCCTCATCGCCCAAACCCTTTTCACTGGTTTGAAAATAGGGATTGAGATCTTCCGAAACGCCACCGTAATTATCGCGGGTATGGCACGCCGTGCAGTTGAATGCGACCAATGTTGTTGCGAGTAGCGTCTTATCGGAATTTGGCTCTGGCTTCTTGGCCAATGTGGCTCGGATCGCATTGATTTGCTCGTCATTGAGTTCAAACTGCGGACTTTTGCCAACTGTTTTGGATAAGCAACCCCGGCTAGAATCGACCTTTTGCAAGTCACCCACTGGGGCCGACGGTGGCAGATCGCCAACTTTGTGGCAACTCGTGCAATTGAATTTCTGAAACGCAGCCTTGCCGAGTGCGACCAATTCAACTTTAGTCTCAAGAGGTTTGGATACCGTGGCCCCTTTGCCAACCAAATAACTGGCCAACGCCATCGTTTCCACTGGGGTCAATTTCATGTCTGGCATTCTTCCAGATGGCCTTACTTTTGCAGGTTGATACAGAAATTCCGCCAATGAAGCTGGGCTATATTTCGTTGGGAGATG
>JAYUFG010000559.1:0-8492 GCA_043738845.1 Planctomycetaceae bacterium | reverse complement strand
CTGGTTGGCGACCGTTACACCGCCGGACGGCGACGATGGGGCGATTGCTCCGGGAAAATACGCGACATTGTCGGTGGTCGTTTTCTATCGCCGCAATAAAGATCCGGCTGGCGAAAAAACTACGAATGTAACCGTCAGTCAGACGACCGGCGTTTCTATGGGCGGGCCGATCATTTCGATAGCGTCCCCAACGGCGATGAGCGATGTCAAAAAAGGAGATTGGGTCATGCTCTCGGGCAACAAACAAGTGATTCTTCCGACGGGCACGACCAAGGTACCTCGACCGATTTACAAATGGTACAAAGTCGGCGGCAGCACAACGACGCCCGCCGCCAACCCGACGACGACCAACGCCACACTGGTCGGCCCCGACTGGGACAACACGATCACCGCTGTTCAGGTCACAATTCCTTACAATGTTGTCGGCGTCTACGAGAAGACCATCCGCATTGAGGGACCATCCTTGTGGTCGAAGTAGTTAGTCATCGCAATTAACGTTTGTTCATTGTTCATTCGTATCACATTGGTCACCGCAGCCTACGTAATAGTTAAGCCGTTTGAAGTGTAAAGTTGATGTAAACAGTCCGCTGGTTCATTCGCCTGAAAGGCGAACATTTTTCAGCCCAGGGCAACGCCCTGGGTAAGCCTTCGGGGCGTAAATGTTGGTGGTGCCCGGTTCCCAGGGCGTTGCCCTGGGTTGAAAAATTTCAGCCCTTCGGGCTGTTTTACGTTTGCCATTTTTCCGCACTTCAAACGACCCAACAGATTCACTCTTCGTCATTGGACATTGGAACTTAGTCATTCGACATTCGTGTCACACTCGACATTCGCATCAGGAACAGAGCCATGAAACAATCACGCAAAAACCGCCGCGGCGTCATTCTCCTGATTTCGCTCAGCCTGCTAATCCTGTTCCTCCTGATCGGGATCACGTATGTTCTGTCGAGTGGTCAATTCAAGCAGGCCGCCAAAACGGCCGCGCGGGTCGAACAATACGACGACATTCCGAAAGACACGCTCAATAAGGTGATCCTCGAAATCATTCGCGGCTCGAACAATCCCCGCTCGTCGATTGCCGCCCACTCGATTCTCGAAGGTGGTTATGGTGACTACGCCGCCAAAGGTGCCGTTACGACCTTTGCCCCAGACAATCCCTCCAAGAGCCAGTTCTACAATCTTTCCGCGAACCTCACGCTCAACCCGGTTCTCGCCTCGCTCCCCAAATATGCGGGCGCGAAAAATCCCGGCTTCTTCAACGGCTGCGTCCTAACGATTACGTCCAAACAGGGGACGGGTGCAAGTGCGCGGATTATCAGTTCCAACTACACAGGCGGGACGGCGAATTTTACAATCATGCCGCTTGACAGCGATTTGCCGTTGAAAGACGCCGACGTGGTCGGGGCCAACGTACTCATCAACGGTCGTCAATTCTCAGGAACCGGCCCCGGCTTTGACGAAAAAACCGGGCAACTGTCGAAAAAAGATAGTGCCAATAACCCTTTGGCGTTGCTCCCGAACGTGACGGCGACGCCGAACTATCTGACCACCGCCACGCTGGGTGGAATGAACGCTGATTACACCGCCGCCGATCACAATTCGATGTATGTGTCATATACGCCCGCCACCAATGGTTTGCCAACGATTCCTTCCTATCATCGTCCCGCGTTGATTAACTATTGGATGAACAACGGTGGGAACGGGTTTATGAACAAATTCATGTTGCGTCCGAACGTGACGGACAATCCCGTTTTTGGCAAAACAGTGAATCCGTCATTCGATCCAGTGCGTGGCCCGTGGGATGTCGATAACGACGGAGATGGTGTTCCCGACAGTGTGTGGATCGACATCGGTCTGCCGACGATCACGACCAAAGACGGTCGCGTCTGCAAGCAACTCGTGGCGGTTCTCGTGCGTGATCTGGACGGGCGATTGAACATCAACGCACATGGAAATTTGGCGCACGTGAGCATCCCTACCCCTCCACCGTCATCACCAGGTAATTTAGGAAATCAACAACCAACACCGTTTCCGCGCGGTTTGGGGATTGGCCCGGCGGAAGTCAATGTTTTGGGTGTTCTTTCCAAACCGGAAGAAGGTGTTCTCTTTGGCAAGACTGGTCGCTATGGTCCCGATGCGTCCCCCGGCCAAGCGAGCGCAAAACTTTACGACACGACGAATGTCGCCCCGTTCAAATTCTGGGATTACCCAGCCGATTTTTACAACACCGCGACGACGGTCGGAAATTTTCCTTCGGCGAATGGAACTCCGCCCGACCTCGATGGTCGGGGTTACATGGCACTCGACCTGCGTGGACAACCGTTGTATTTCAACATGGGAGCCGCGTTTGATAAGGACATTTATCCCACCAATCCTTACCGTGTCAATTTCGCCGCGAACGCGGGCCGCATTGGCGATTCCAAAAATGCAACCGTTGACAATCTGGTGACGCCGGGAGAATTAGAAACCCTGTTGCGGGCCTACGACATTGACATGCTCTCAATGCCCAATCGGCTGATCGACGCCAATGGAATCAAGGGGACCGGATCGAACATCCTGCAAAGCCTGCTGACCAAATCGGGTTTGGGGGTGGGCGAGGATCGACGAAATCTCATCACGAGCGACAGCTTTCATGTACCCGTGCCGTCGCCCGTCCCGACGACCGATATGCGCAACAAAAAAATCTATCAAGTGGACAACATCGCCGAACTCTTGCGAGCCAAACTGCAAAACTCGGGTTTTACCGGGAATCTCGACAACGAGGTCGTTAAACTGCTGCCGCACGAGCTCATGGAAGGTTTGCCCTTCGATATTAGTCGGCCGACCGGGATCCAGCGCGACGATCCCAGCGGTGTGATGGCCAAAGGCTCACCCTACGCGCCGCAACTTGAAGCCCGTTATCTGTACACGCTGATGATGATGTTTGCCGATCCGCCAGCGGCTGCGAACGCCATACAGTTGCAAATGCGGTCCCGTCGAATTGCCCAGTGGGCAATCAACGCGGTTGCCTTCAAAGACCCTAGTCCGACGATGATCCCGTTCGTTTTCCATCCCGACATTTTTACGGGTACGTATAAAGGTTGGACGACGACGGGAAACCCGTCCGATGCGGCCACGCCGAGTGCGTCAATTCAGATTGTCTGGAGTACGAAAACGCCAGAGTTGTTATTACACGAGGCGATTGTGACCCATGATCGCCGTGTGGCCGATACGGATGAAGACAAAAACCTGCGGGAACCGTCGGATAAAAACCCGAAGACGACCCCTTCCAAAACCAATAACGATGGCAAAGCCCCGCACGCCGCCGACTCGGACCTCGATCAGGTTCGCGTTCCACAAGGCTCGGGGTTCTTCAAACTTTATTGTCCGACTAGCCAGGCCAACCTTACCAAGGCAACTCTGACACTGAAGGACATGTACAAGGTCGAGACTTCTTCTGGAAAAGTCGTTTTGAATTTGGAAAAAGTCGCCGGTACCGATCCTGTCTGGCGATTGGCCATTAGTAGCACGACGAAATTGGATCTCAATTCGCAAGTTGCTCAGCGGCTTAATACGCTGGGTGTCAACTCGGATCAAATTTCGCTCGACCCGGACAATATGACCGTGATTCCCGGCAGTGCGCAGGCCAACGTCAAGATCGAACGTTATGTGACGTTTGCTACTACGAAACCAGCGTCCGCCGGGGCCACGGCCGACAACTCCTATTACAGTCGCAACGCCGCAGGCACAGCCGTCGTCGAGCCGGGTGGATTCGCCGTTGTTGGCCCGCGGGTGCGGACCTATTTTGGTGCGAACGGACCACACATTCATGGCAAGACAACGAGTCCCGCCACCGATCGACTGATCACGCTTACGCCAACCTCCGTGACGGTGAACGGCACTGCGTCCAAGGGAACACTTGTCCGCGGAATCATTTGCGGAATGGACCCCGCGACAGGATTTAATACGCCGTACATTGGCTTGAACTTGAGTGAACCGCTACGGACCGCTTACTACGCCGCCCCGACCCATGTTTGGAAAACCTGGCAAGACGAATATAAGACGGCGGGTGTCGCTGGCTACATGGACGCTTATGGCGATGGGACGGCGAACACGTATCTCGACAATCCAGAAGAGGGCTCGAAAACAAAAAAAGGTGATCTTTTCGCAAACGGTGCCTTAGCAACGGGAACCTATAACCAATATCGCACCGTGTTCTTGCAACGCTTGGCCGACCCGAACACGGCGTACAATAAGGTCACCAATCCTTACATCACGGTCGATTGGATGCCGGTCGATCTGACCGTGTTCAATGGTGAGGATCAAATGCCGACTCCCTTTATGGGAACCGGAAAATGGGATGCGGACGATCCAACCGCACCCGACGTGAGCAAAGTCGCTTTTACCACCCGCCAACGGGGAATGAACACCAATGCGGTAAAAGGATTGTACGGCGGTGCCAAGGGGGCCGGATTGAATGGTCTGTCATTGAACAATGAACCGTCCAGCCTGTGGCCAGCATTGTCGGACGATCCCAATCCAACGGACGCCTCCAATACGCATACCCCGCCCGACGCGACCCATAATTTTTCGTGCAAACTCAAAAACTCGCTAACCGGACTTAACTCCACTTACGGAGCGGCCAACGCGACCGCCGGATACGAAGGTTCGCCCTCAGCGAAGCCGTTCCCTTGGATGACATGGAATAACCGACCCTACGTCAATGCTTATGAACTGATGATGGTTCCGGCCAGTTCACCTTCGCGACTGACGACGGAATTTAGCCTGCCGACGATGCTCACGACGTATTCCGGTCCGTATAAAACGGCCGGGTATGGACACCTGTTGGATTTTTTCTACACCCAACAAGCAACAGCAACATCCGCCGGGGCGATTTATCGCGTGTTCGACTATTTGGGAGTACCCTCGAAGTTCGTTGGTACGGAGACCTGGCTAGAACCGACGACCTTTAAGAATGATCCCGTTTTCAAGCCCCCCTTTAATTCGGTCTCGAACTATCGCGAGGCGGGTCGGATCAACATCAACACTGTCAATAGTCGGGGTGTTTGGGACGCCATTCTCAATGGAATGCCTGCACCCGATTTTGCCAAGTTCCTGAAGAGCCGCGGAGGCTATGACAGCGGACCGAACGGAACGGAACTGTTCGATTCCAAAATCCCGACGAGCTTTGCGGGCGTGTTCCGCTCGGCCGTCAGTGCCGATCTTCCGCAGCCCGTCGCGACACTGCAAAAAACGCCTGCCATTGAAGCGACGTTGCTCCGCAGTGATCCCGATGCTGGGGCGGTCGGTCGTCCTTTATTCGCCCCGGTTGTGAAACAGGGAGCCGAATCCGACCTAGGATTGCGTCATCCCTACTTCACGCAGCAAGGGATTGATCGCTTGGAGAATATCTTTACGACCCGATCCAACGTCTTCGCAGTCTGGGTCACGGTCGGATATTTTGAGGTACTGCCGCAAGTGGCTGATGTCAATCATCCCGACGGATACGCGCTCGGTGCGGAAATCGGCAGCGAGACGGGCGACGTCAAACGCCATCGGGCGTTCTTTATGATCGACCGTTCCATTCCGGTCGGTTTTGAACGGGGACAAGATCATAATGTCCACAAGGCACTGATTGTGGGACCGAGATACATTGAGTAGGAAAATCACGAAATCCGAAACAAATTCGAATAGGTAAAAAAGAAAATTCAAAACGGGAAAGCAGCGAGAGGTGTCATACTCTTGCGACTTCCCTGTTTTGAATTTGCATTCTTTAAGTATTTGAATTTGTTTCGTACTTCGGATTTCGTGCTTTTCGCCATCGCCCTCACCCCGGCCCTCTCCCGGCGGGAGAGGGAGAAGTTGCTTCTACACTCCTGACTTGATCAACAAAATATCGCCATCCTTCACCACGTAGTGTTTCGGTTCTTGGCGAAACAGGTTGTGGGCTTTGATCTCGCGTTCACTGCCCAGACGGAGCAAATCGTCGCAGGTCATAATCTCCGCCCGAATGAAGCCGCGAGCTAAATCGGTGTGAATGTTGGCGGCCGCATCGAGAGCGGTCCCTCCTTTGAACAGCATCCAGGTGCGAACTTCTTTTTCGCCCGCTGTGAAATAAATCATCTGTCCAGAGGCATCCATGACCGCTCGCAACAAGGCGTCGCGGTCCATGCCCGAGACTTTCATCTCTTGGAGAAACTCGGCCCGATCTTCCGGACTCATGCGGGCCAGTTCAACTTGCAACCCGACCGAGGCGGCAATGATCGGCACGGTCGCCGTCGATTTTTGGGTGAAGCGTTCGGGCTGTTCTTCGTCGTCGGACGTGTTGACGAGGACCATCGTCGGCTTCTCCGTCAGCAAACGGAACGAGCGGGTCGCCTTGACTTGTTCCTCGTTCATCTCGGACTGGGCCAGGGGTTTGCTGGCCTCGAGTGCGGCGAGAACCGGTTCCAGGGCGGTGAGTTCGACTTGATCGTTTTCGCGACCCGGCTTGGGCTTCTTGAGCGATTCACGCAATCGCTCGACGCGACCGGTGACAATTTCCAGGTCGGCCAGCAACAGGTCTTCTCGAAAGGTCGCCAGATCGGCGAGCGGGTCGGCCCCACCAAAGGCCGCGACGACGAGGACCAGCGCACCGGCCTCTCGAATGAGGGCCAGCCGAGCGGCGTTGCCTTCATGGGTGCGAGTCAGGCCGGGCGTATCGACGAGTTCAATCGACGCGAGCGTGACCTTTTTCGGAGTATAGATTTTGCAGAGGGGGTCAATCCGGGCATCCGGGACCGCCGACATCGCACTTTGCGACGTGTGACGCAAAGCGGCGTCGGCCTTCACGCCCGTCAGCCATTCGAACAAAGTGCTTTTTCCCGACCCTTGATATCCGACCAGACCGATTTTCATGGAGATGTTTTGTTAGTGTCTGAGAGACGCCGCTTGTACGCAGGGGCCATTTCCCGCCTATCGCGTCAATTGTTCCATTTTCCGAAGTGCATGTTCTACCGCTTGGACTTCGTCTTTGTCCAGGGCGCGGCCGCCAAAGCGAACCCGATAAAAGGCGTCCACAATCAGGGTCGAAAGACCGCGAACCTGCCCGTTGCGCTCGCTGGAACCGGCGGCAGCGGCAATTCGCTCAGCAAATTCGCGATGCGTTTGCTGGGGCGTTCGTATTCCGCCGAGGCGTTTGCACAGTGCTTCCCACCGCCGACAAAAGACCACTTCCACCCGCTGTGTTCGTGGAAAGCCCCAAGACCTTGAAAACATTGGCCCCCAGGACTTGAAAATTCTCCAGGGCCGCCTTCGCCAAACCAGCCAAACCAGCCAACCCAGTAGAGCAAATGGTACGAACACCAGCCAGCGTAGGACCGATGCGAAGCCTTCTGCTGCCCCTTCCCAGCGGGCCATAAACTGGTCGGGCACGAGTTGTACAACAAACGCGGTCGCCTGTCGCAACAAATTTCCGAGCGGTTCAAAAATGGACTCTTGCTGTTTGCCCGCCGTAAAACTGATGATGTGGCGGCTCCACATAGTTTGCAGAAAGTCGGTCGAGTCGCGCCACCACTTGGGCGTGAGGCTTTCTGACAAGGCCCCATCGGCCGCGCCGGGCGTCGCGTCGAGTACGAGCCAGCCTCCTTTATCCGCCGCACCCTGGGGCCAACCCGTCGTTGCCTCAGCGGGAATTTGCTCCGGTTCTAAAAACGCCTCAACCCAGGCATGAGCGTGCAGTTGTCGCACGACATAATCGGCGGTGAGAGGGTTCCACTCGCCTCGAAAACCGACCACAACCCGGCTCGGAATGTTTTGGCTCCGCAGCATCAAACACAACGCACTCGCGTAATACTCGCAATGACCGATGGGGTGGTTCTTGACGAAATCCTCAATCGGATCAAGCTGCGGGTCGCGGTCTTGTCCTTTAAGCGAGTAACTATATCGCCCCGCGTCGTGAAAATGCTGGACGAGTGCCCGAGCTTGGCTAAGTCGATCCGTTGGAGTTAAATTTGCCGCATCGAGAACTCGTTGCGCGGTCGCCTTTAATTCCGAGAGGATCTCTTCGCCTCCGTTGCCGGGTGGCAATTGTAATAGTCTTCTGGCCCGCTCTGGCGTTTCGACCAGCGGCACGATCTCGCGCGGTTGATGATTAAAAATGCCAAGGGTTCCGACATTGAACTTACGAACCGATTTTTTACGTTCTGGCGGCAATTCCAACCGCACGCGATCTCGCATCAAACGGAGTTCGCCAAAATCCTCGGGTGCGGTCGGTGGAAAGACCGAAAACACGACGGACTCTCGCAGCGGTTCGAGTTCGATGTTTTGCTGCACGTATCCGGGCGACGCCTCCGACGAAAATAGGGAGGCGTCGAATTCGGTGGGGTTCGATCTCGGACCGCGAGGATCAGTCCAGCGTCCCGGCGATTCATAGTGGGTCAAGAGCGAGCCGCGAAACAGGGGGCTGCCCGAAATGGGATACGTTGCGCCTGATTTCGGGTCGGAGAATGTGACCCGCATGACCACTTCGTCGTTTT
>JAYUFG010000558.1:0-8497 GCA_043738845.1 Planctomycetaceae bacterium | reverse complement strand
AAAGACCTCCAACAATAGCAGCACGAGCAGCGGATACAGAAACCACAGGTGGGCCGCGCTCTGACGAGTGATGTCGGCGACGGGATGGGAATCGAGATTCTGCCAATTTGTCCGCGTCACAAACTCCGGCGGAATTTCTGAAGGGTCAATTTTCGTCAGGTCGCTTTCTTGTGTGTTGACATTCACAGAAAACTGCTGAAACTTGCCCGGCAGACTTGCGAACTCAGCACCATAAACTCCGCTGAGCGACGTATCGCCGAACGACCAGCGGTCTTCTCCATCGACGACTTGTGAGCGAATTTGTTCCGTCCGTCCGTCGGGCGTTTTCAGGGACAGTGACCCACCAGCACTCGCCGGAAAAACCCCGCCCAGCGAGCGACCGACCGGAAGATTCAATTCATCCGTCTGACGATCCACGGCGGTCGCTAACATCTCTTGCACCAAGGGTAAGAAACTTTGCCACTTCGGCAACAAGGTCCAAGGATATTTGGTGTCGGGATCAAAGATCATTGCGGACGGAATCGCAACCAACACGACCCGCCCTTTACCCATCGTTTCTTCGATAATCGCCGGATCGCCCGAGTCGAACGCCAGGGCGATTTTGGCCGCTGATTTTTCGAGCGGCGTAATGCGAAAGTATTTGTGCGTGCGCGTCGTGAGCAATCCGGCATCTTCTCGTCCGCGAAACGGGGCAACAATCGGATGTTTATATTCCAGCGGGTTGAACAGGTAAGGCGGCGATTTCGCCTTCACCGGTTGGTCGAGCTTGCCGGGCAAGAGTCGCGGAATCGCTCCATTTTCTCCCCCCAACTCGCGATTGTATCGCTCGGCATTCACTCGATCACCCAGGAACAACACCAACCCGCCACCGTTGCCAACGTAGTGGCTGAGAATTTTCGCCTCACCCGCTGTGAACTGCGCGACGTTACAAAGAAAGACACAATCGTAATCACGGAGTTCCATTTCGCTGAGGGCACTCTCGCCGACGACGCGGGGTTGAATTGAGGCGTTCTTGTTCGCCCCGGCATCGGGATCGAGAGCGAGCGTCAAATACTCGTTCGCCCCACGCACACCCCCGCCCGACGTTCCATCCACGATCAAGACGCGGAGTGATTCCTTGACGGGAATCGTCAGCCAGCGATGATTATCGACGTCGAGAAGATCGCCTTGAATGAGAACCTCAACGGTGTGTTGACCCGGCGTGTCAAAGCGATGGGCATAGGAGACGTTCGCGGACCCGTCCGCCGCTAGATCGACGAAATCATCCTTCACACGCTGACCATCGACCAGAAATTGCACCGGCACCCGCGATCGCACTTGTCGCCCGAAGTTGGAAATCTGGGCCTCGAGGTTCACGTTGCGAAAAACGGTGGCGAAGGATTCCGCACAGCGCAGCCCCGTCACCGCCAGATTTTCGCTGTTCGTCTGCCCGAGGTCCATCACGACCAAGGTGGTTCCACGGTCCTTCAGTTTTTTTAGTCGAGCGCGAAACTCTGTTTTCTCGGCCGTGCCACCGCCACTAGACGACGAAGTATTATCGCCATTGAGAGACCAAGTATTACGGCCCAAGTCGCTGAGAATAAAGACTTCTTGTCGGGTGAGTTGCGGCTGTTCCCGCGCGGCCTGAGCAAGAACTTCTTCGACACTGTTAAGCGTCGCAGGTAATTCTGCCCCGCCGTGCGTCAGCTTGAGAGCTTGCAGTTCGGCGGAAAAATCATTGCGATCAAAGGCGGGCCGACCAACAATCACTCGGGGCGGGTTGGCCATTTCGATCAGCGTAAAGCCGTCCCCCTTGGAACTTTCATCGACGATTTGTTTGGCCAACTCTTTGGCCCGCATGAAGCGGTCCACATCGGTCGGTTTATAGGCCATCGAAAACGAACCGTCGATCACGAGAACCTTGTGTGTGCGTTCGCCCGCCAATGGCCGGATGCCCAAATAATCCCAAAACGGTTCCGACATCGCCAGCACGACGCACACGACGATCATGGTCCGCACGAGTAGCAACAGCCATTGCTCAATCTGCACACGACGGGCATTTTTCTGAATCGCTGCGAGCAGATACTCCATCGCTGCCCACGAGACTTCGCGATAACGGCGGCGCGTCCAAAGATGGATGAGCAGCGGCACGCTGGCCGCAGCCAGCCACCAAAGCATCGCTCCGGCACCGATATCGAACGCAAAAATAGGAGACACGACAGATTGCATTTCAAGTTCGCGACATTCGCGACGCCAAATAGGTACTTAAAACAACATCCAACGATTGATCGGTTCGCAGCGGAACATAGTCAATGCGATGGGTACGACAACCCGTTTGGACCGCCTTGAGAAAATTGCCAAACTCCGCGAGGTACGCCTTTCGCAACGCACGGGCGTCGGTCATCACTTCCGGAAATTGTTCCAAACCTTTGAACAAGGTTGGGCGGTCAAAGGGAAATTCAATCTCGGCTGGGTCGAGGACGTGAAACATAATGACCTCATGCCGACGATGGCGAAAGTGCTTTAAGCCTGCCAGCATCGAGTTCACGTTGTCGAATAAATCGCTGAAGATCAGCACCACGCCCCGCTTTTTTAATCGCTCAGCTAACTCGTGAAAAATCGGACCGGTCGCCGTTTTCCGCTCCGGAACCGTCGTTTGCATGACCTGCAACAATTGCTTTATATGCGAAGGATTACTACTGGCGCGAACGAGCGAGCGAATCTCGCGGTCGAACGTCACGAGTCCCACGCTGTCCTGTTGATGCAGAACCAAATAGGCGAGTGCGGCAGCGGCACACTGAGCATATTCCAACTTAGAAAGAGGTGCCTCGTCGCTCTTGTACCGCATGCTTTCGCTCGTGTCGAGCAATAAGTAGCTGACAAGATTCGTCTCTTCTTCATATTGCTTGAGATAGATTTTGTCGGTCTTGCCGAAGACTTTCCAATCGACATAGCGCAGGTCGTCGCCCGGCACGTATTCACGATGCTCGGCGAATTCAATCGAGAAGCCGTGGAACGGGCTGCGATGCACACCCGACACGTAACCTTCGACGATCAATTTCGCCCGCAGCTCGAGACCGTGCAGTCTAGCCAGCGTGTTTGGATCGAGATAGTTGGGAGAGTCAGTCATGGGGCGGCGGAGGTGACTTCATTGTGTCGCGTTCGAGTGAAATGACCATTTCACTGCTCGATTCGCTAACTTTATCGCGGGGATTAAGACGGACAACCTCACACTTGCGGTGAATCGAGAGGACAAGACGTTCGCCGGTCAATTCATAAGTTCCTGTGGCATCAGTGAACTCATCGCATGACAGAGAGTCTACATCATCATGTTTAGCACCTCTGGCCTTAAAACTCAGAACCTTGGGCGTTCTCGTCGAATCAACCTGGATGGAACCCGTGTAGGTGATCGACTTCCAATGATTGCCGCCATGATTGCCTCGATTTCCAATGTACCATTGATCCTCGATTCGTAGTTCGTCGTCAGCAATGGACCAGATGGGCGAATTTCGAAATGGACCACCCCTATCATTTTCGTCATATTTCAATTCATTGCCGTCTTCCGTTTGCTGGATGACTCTCCAACGACCTTCTAGTTCATTTCGCAGTGGTGGCGGTCCTTCCTCAACCTGAACGATTTTGCAATTCACCATCGAGGGGCCGGAATCCGGATGGTTTCCCCGATAGGTTCCACGGATCGTGGCCTTTTTTCCCTTTGCAAGTTGTTGATACTCCTCGCTCAGTCCCGTTGTTTTCATGTCCGGGTGAATATCAAATCGCGCGCTTCCTGCACGCTCCTGATGTTCCCCCAACCAAACGTAGGCGATGCCCCACGGGTCGGTGCCGACCTTTACAACGACCCCGCTGAGTTCAAAGTCCTCACCGAACCCGAAAGTTTCCATTCCTGAAGTGAGGAACTCGTGGTGAATCTGATTCAGTTCGCGGAATGTGATGGGCCGCAAAGCTGCCTTTGCCTTCGGCTTGGGAACAGGCTTGGGTTTTTCGCAGCCGCTAGCTAACGCAAGAATAATTGCGGCAATCACCGTTCGACATCGTAATATCTGGTTCATAACGAGGTTACGCGTCGTAGTTCGAGACCGTGCAGTCTAGCCAGCGTGTTTGGATTTAAGTAGTTCGGGGAGTTTTCCACTGTCGGTCGCTCCAGAGGCATCTTCAGGAATGTACTCTGCCAAGCGGCGGATGATCTCGTCGGGTTTGATCCCTTCCGCTTCAGCGTTGAAGTTGGTCATGATCCGATGGCGCAGCACGGGCGGCGCGACGGCCCGCACGTCCTCGCACGTGACGTGAAATCGTCCGTGCAAGACGGCCCGCGCTTTCGCACCGAGAACTAGATACTGACTCGCTCGCGGTCCAGCACCCCAACTGACATAGTCGCGAATGAAGTGGGGAACCTCGCCCTTTTCTTTCCGCGTGAGCCGCGTGAACTGTAACGCATAGCGGGCGACATGATCGGCAATCGGCACCCGCCGCACAATTTGACCGAGTTTAATAATGTCGTCGGCGTTGAGCATTGGGGTCACTTTGTACACGAATTCAGCCGTCGTCCGCTTTACGATCTCAAGTTCTTCGTCCTCGTCGGGATAATCGACGAAGACATTGAACATGAAGCGGTCCAGTTGCGCCTCGGGCAAGGGATACGTCCCTTCTTGTTCGATTGGGTTTTGCGTCGCCAGGACGAAAAAAGGTTCTGGCAAGACGTGTCGCCGACCGCCGACCGTGATTTGATGCTCTTGCATCGCTTCCAACAACGCGGCCTGCGTCTTCGGCGGCGTGCGATTGATTTCATCAGCGAGCAGGACGTTCGCAAAGACCGGACCGGGTAAAAACTTGAACTCCCGCGTTCCGGAAACCTTGTCTTCTTGAATGACTTCGGTACCCGTGATGTCCGACGGCATCAGGTCGGGCGTAAATTGAATGCGCGAAAACTTGAGCGAGAGGGAATCGGCCAAGGTGCGGATCATCAGCGTTTTCGCCAAGCCAGGAACGCCGATCAACAGGCAATTGCCCCGCGCGAACAGGGCGATCAGCAATTCTTCGATCACCCTTTGTTGACCGACGATCACTTTGCCCAGTTCATTGGTGATCGTGCGATAGGCGTCATTCAGCCGCTGGACCGATTGCACATCATCGTCAGGTGTCATAGGAAAATGGGTGTTGGAGGAGATTTGTATGGGAATAAATAGTATTAGGTTTGAATTCGACGGTTAGCCGCGACGCGCAGCGGAGCGTGGAAGCATCGCTTAGCAAACGTGTCGAAAGCAAATAAAAATCGAGAAGTTCTCTCGGCCCAACTCTAACCGCTCGATTTCGCGTGTTCGATTTGTCCTACGGCCCTAGTCTATACAATTTTGTCCCGGTTGCGATCAACAAAAATCCCCGGGCTGCGACAAGATTGCCCCCGTCGATCTTCAATGTCGGCACATTCAGCGGAATTGGCTTGTGGCGTTCTCCCGTGCGGGCTGAAAAAACTTCAATGGAACGGGGTGTCGGCCAATAGACGAATTCGCCCGCAAGCAGACCCCGACCATACGCTTCTAGCCCTCCGTTTCCTTCGGGAAACTCTTGGGCAATTCGTCCGCCGACAACATCAATCCGCCACAATTTATGACCGCTCGCGATCAAGTGACCGCCACTCACGCCGAGCAAATGGACCGCTTCGCCCGTGCTTTGTTGGCTTTCCCACAAGACCTGTCCGGTCCCTGCATCCATCGCCAAAATCGACTCATGGTCGGTCGGGGCGACGAACAGTGTGCCATTGTCGAAAACACATGGATTCAAATCGCGATAATAATGGGCCGTGTTGGGCTGTTTGGGATCACCCTTTTTCGAGCGGGGATAAAGTGAAATCCAATCGAGATGTCCATCCTCTTTGGCCAAGGCGGCGACCGCGCCGAGGTTCGAGTTCACATATATTTTTTGCTGGACGAGAGTCAACAGATTGTGCGTCGCCTCTTCCAGACTTCCCTGCGAAATCGATTCAGCGGCACAAATCATCCGCCGCCAACGCATTCGACCAGAATCAATGTCGAAGCACGCGACGTGACACTGGGGCCGCACATCGCTGTAACGCATTGCCACGTACAGGTTCGGACCATCCACGACGGGTGCCCCCTCAAACGCCCATTTCTCACCCGGTGAAATCTCGCGTAACTTTTTTCCCTGTTGTGCTAAATCAAGAATCACCAATTTGCCCGGATCGCGGGTGGGCGTTTCCAAGGTGCCCATTGTGACGGGGGAGCCGATCCGCGCGAAGAGTCGGTTTTGATGAACGGCCAATGTGAAACGGGGGACGCCAAGCATGTTGCGGCGGCTTCGTCCCCGTGGTGCTTCGTCCCCGTTTTCGTTATAGATTTCGCCGGGTGGTTTGCCGGTCGCTCCGGGCCACGCCGGTTGTCCCGTCCGCACGTCGAAGGCAAAAATTTGCGTATCATTGCAGAAGACAACCAAGTTTCCCACGATCAAAGGATGATAACTCAACAGTCCAAGTTGTTGCTCGACTGAATGTTCACCCGGTCGTCGCTCAGGAAAACCAAACGGTCGAACGATGGAGACGTCGGCCAACAGTGGATCTCCCAATTTAATCACGGGCGACAGTAGTGAACCAACGGAAATTTCTTTCGGGGACCGTCGATTTCGAGAAACATCTCCCGCAAAGGTTGTCCAATCCTCAGCCGGAGCAGGGGCGGGCCAATGTTCAACTTCGGCCAACAACGCCGTCAGTGTTTCAGAAAAGTTCCCTTCTTTGCCAGCCAGTCGGCCCGTATCTTTCGGATGAAGTTGTCGAAAACGAGTTAGCTCCAATTCGGCGCGAGAAACGTCACCTTCAAGAATTGAAACAAGAACCAGTCGCGCGCGAATGTTCGCTATCTCGATCTTCGTCTGCCAAGCGATTGGACACCCCCGCGTGGCGGCCAACGCCGATAGTTCACGTTCGCTCAGTGGCTTACGTTCAATCGGCGGTTCGTCGGATTGCCTTCGCGACTTGACCCATAGCTCAAGCCACAACGGCCGACCATCGGCGGTGCGCGACAAAGGGTCGAGCCGCTCGCAACTTTCACGGGCGGATGTGTAGTCCCCTTTTTCGAGAGCGATTTCCCCCAGGGCAAAAGCGGCTTGATCGCCAAAACTGCTGGCAAAATATTGCTGCACGACTTGTCGCAGCGATGCTTCATTCCGTCGCGCGATCCCGTCATCGTACAGCCGCTTGGCGACTCCATCGACCCGTTCGCGATAAAGCTGCAAAATATCGGGCGACGTGACGGCCAAGGCCGCGAGCCGGGCCTGACAATACTCGCGCACGGCGACAAACCGTTCGCTCCCCGCTCGCTTGAGCCGCTCGCCGTTTTGATCTTGCAGTTGCCGCAGTGTTTCGACCGCCTCGTCGGCTTGACCTTCGCGAATGTACTGCTCGATCCGTTCGATAGTTGCCCGCCCGGTGCTATCAACTTCGTCAACTCGAACCGTGCCCGACAGATCGACGGCAGCGGAAATTCCCGGCTGCCCAATGGAAACTCTCGTCATCAAACACCCCACCCCAAACGCCACGGCCCAAACCGCGAGCCGCAAATGGGGGTATTGAAGAAGCATGTTGCATTTCCACAAGCGAGAGTCGTCGCGACGCCTGGTTGCGACGCTGTGTTTAGGTAGTGTTTCAGGTCCGACAAATCATTCCGTCCTAAGTATAAAACAACGGGCGACTTAGGGAAAGCAAACTTCCGGAAATCGTGTGGCAAAGGAGCTTGGCGATCCGAAAACTTGCAAATTGGAAGTAGGTGGCCAAGTACCCAGAAACGAATTGCTGAATAACGTCCCCTCTCTGGCGGCAGCGTCAGTCGTGACATCAGGGTTGCCATAGTGCATCCGACTATGGAAAGCTGGATCGTCAAACCACCGCAGCGGGTTCGGACGTTGCGGCACACGAGATCACCCGTCACGCAGGGTTCACCAAAAGTCTTCTCCTTGCGGCGAGACATCAGAAATACGGGTGCTCTTATGCGATTCCGCGAAAATCGTTTTGGCCGTGGTCACGAGCGTCGGATCGACGATAAGTGCCCGGAGATGTTCCCGATTGGCTAATTCGCGTAGGCCCGCTTCATTAAGTTTTGTATTCGACATATCCAGCGAGCCGATTTCGAGGGTACTTGGCAGACGCTGAAACCCGACACCCGTAACATTCGTTCCGACGAGCGAAACCGCGCCCAGCCTGTTGACGTTTTTCAAACCGGCCAAGTCATCGTCGGTCAGCGACGTATTTTCCAACCGCAAACTTAGCCCGACAAAATCTTGGTTGGAGTGGATGTGTTGCAAGCCCGTCCCGGTGATTTTGCAGTCCGTTAAATCGAGCCATTCTAGGCCTGAAGTGTTTTCCAGAAACGTCATTCCTTGTATGTTAAACAAAGTATGGCCCGTACCATAAAAATTGCAACATTGCGATTGACCTGAGTTGAGTTTTTGGCGACAAATCGTCGATCATGAGCGACAGGTCGCATTTACCGAC
>JAYUFG010000557.1:0-8521 GCA_043738845.1 Planctomycetaceae bacterium | reverse complement strand
CGAGAATGCCGATGGTGCGACGGATGCTGCAAGAAATGTCGGGCTTGAATCTCGAACATGCCGTTCATCCGGACGAAGCGGTCGCGCGAGGTGCAGCTTTGTACGCGGCCCATTTATTATCGCGCCAGGCGGGAACCCCGGCGGCGGAATCCTTGACTGTGACCAACGTCAATTCGCACAGCCTGGGCGTTCAGGGGATTGACGTCAAAACGAGCCGCCCCAAAAATGTGATTCTCATTCCCCGCAACTCGCCCTTACCTGCACGTAAAACGAAAAAGTTTGTGACCAAATCGGCGGGCCAAAAAAACCTAGTCGTGCCCGTCTTAGAAGGAGAAAGTTCCGTCCCCAGCGCGTGTACCGAGGTGGGGCGAATGGTGGTCCGCGACTTGCCGACGGATTTGCCGCAAGGCTCGGCGGTCTTGGTCACGTTTGAATATGGCGAAAGTGGGCGGCTGAATGTGCGGGTGCAATTGCCCGGTACAGGCTTGGAGCGTCGTCTCGAATTGGAAAATGAGGCGCAGTTGTCGCCACAACAGGCGGCCAAATGGCGACAGGCTCTGGCTGGGACGGGCGGAATGCAGCAACTTGGCACGGCCCTGGCCACATCCCACAGTTAAACTATTTCGGCAAGTTTTTTCGGCGTCCATTGATTAGGCGAGTAGAAACAGGATTGATTCGCGAATATGTCTCAGGAACGGACTTCTTCGACGCCGTCATCAACCAACGTGGCTAAGCCTCCGTTCGATCCATATCACATCTGGCTCGGGATTCCGCCGCACGAACAACCGGCAAATTTTTATCGCTTGCTCAGCCTATCAAACTTTGAAGACAATGCCGAGGTCATTGCGCTGGCCACCGAACGACAGGTCTCGCATGTGCGAATGTTTCAGTCGGGTCAGCATTCGGTCCTTTCGCAAAAGGTTTTGAATGAACTGACAAAGGCCGAACTGTGCCTGACGCATCCGGAAAAAAAAGCGGCCTACGATGCGGAATTGCGTCGGGCTCAAGCATCCGCGAGCGGAACGCCTATGTCTATGCCGCCATCGGGTCCACTCTCGACTCCACCTTCCATCTCGCCGTTGAGTGCGACGCCACCGCCGCGCCCAACTGTTTCGCTGCCGCCAAAGTTGCCCGCGCGGGTGACGCCACCAGCGGGCATGTCGGTCGTCACCCCGCCACCGCGTCGGCCTGCCGTTGTGTTGCCACCGAGCAGGTCTGCCGTTGTTGAGTCGGACATGCCTGCGAGGGATCCTTGGTACGCCTTGAAAGTCGCGACGATTTTTCTCTCTCTGGCAGGCAGTGTCGTGTTGGGTTACTTGGCAGTCAAGTGGTCGGTGCGGGATAAATCTCGCGAGGATGTCATCCATCAACCGCCATCGAAAACGAACTCCGGTTTGCCGCCGGAGATGGTCGTTCAGAATGACAAAAGTTCCAGCGGCAATGACAATGGAAATCATGGGCAACAGGGCGATGACGACGGCAATAACTCTGGGAACAAAAAACCTCGCAAATCAAAAACTGATCCAACCCTGCCGTCAACCGTGATCGGGGTTGATCCGGCGACAATTCCGACCGAACCGTCGCCGACGGACGTGGCGACGACCAATCCGCCGTTGAAAAACAGCAACGACAATAGCAATAGCACGACCGGTGGCACGAACACGACGACTCCTCCAAATCCTCCGCCGCGCGTGACGGAAAAGCCTAACTTCGACCCGCTCAATCCGAACGACCCACCGAATGAAAAGCCGAAGGACGAGCCGAAACAACCCGCCCCGCCGCAGCGTGCTGCGTTGCCAACGTCGTTGGCACAACGGGCCGCGCGCGACTCGTTCGACGAAGTTTGGGCCGGACAATTCGCAGCGGCGACTAGCTCGGCCGCAAAAACTGCGATGGCCGAACAGGTCTTAGCCAAGATGGACCAACTCGACGCCTCGGCCGTGGATCGCTATGTCATGCTCGATAAGGCCCAAGAATTGGCCGTTTCCGCTGGCAATTTGCCCTTGGCCCTCGCGGTCGTCAAGCAACTGGGGCGGGAGTTTGCCGTCGATCCCATTCAACTTCGGACAACCGTTCTCGAAACGGCCGCCGCCAAATTATCGAGTCCCGAAACCGGTCGAGAGGTCGCCGCCAGTGCGATTGATGTGTCGGATGAGGCGACCGACACCAAAGATTTTGTCACCGCGAATCGGTTGGCCGACTTAGGTTTGTCGATTGCCAAAAAGTATAGTCACGCTGAACTAACCAAAACTCTGTTAAGTCGTAAGGAACTCATTCAAGAGGCCATTCGTAAAGCGGAGACCATCGCACAGGCTCGCGACAAATTGACAACTCAGCCGAAAGACGCGGCAGCCAACCTCCTCCTCGGTGAATTTCTGTGCTTAGAAGAAGCCGACTGGGAAAAAGGCTTGCTCTGTTTGGTGAACTCGGGCGAAACCGATCTCAGCGAATTGGCCAGCCTGGATTTGTCAACTCCTGAAGCCGCCGAGGACCGCATGTCGCTCGCCGACCGCTGGTGGAATTGTCGGGCGCGACCAACGGACGAAGGGGTTTCGCCGTATCAGGTTCGCGCGCTTCCCTGGTATCGAAAGGTTGTCGCGAACTTAGTTGGTTTGGAAAAAGCCCGCGTGGAATCACGCATTCACGAACTAGAAAACATGGGTACACCGACGCAACCACCGTTGGCGATTGCCCCCTTTAGCGCACCCACGGCTCGTGAACGACAACGCCGCTGGGCCAGGGCGTTGCGAACGTCGCCCAGCAAAACGAACTCGCTGAAAATTTCGCTCGTTCTGATTCCGCCGGGCGAGTTCAAGATGGGTGCCGTCGCTCACGACACTCAGGCGGCCGACGACGAAAAACCGTCCCACAATGTTCGCATTACTCGCCCGTTCTATATGTCGGCGCAGGAAATCACGTTCGAGCAGTTCACGGCCTTTATAACCGCGACGAACTACGAGACGGATCGTGAGCGGGGCGAAGGGGATACGATCTATCCCCGCCGTGGTCAAAACCTAGAGGCCGTCGTGTTGGAGAAAGAGCATACTTACACCAAAGTGTTGCAGGAGCAGGTCAAAGTTACGAAGGGGAAGGGACCGCCCAATCGCATTGGGGCGAGATTTCTTAGCACTTGGCGAACGCCGGTCGTGGTCACAACGACGGCCGCCACCGCTCCCGTCATGTATGTCAGTTGGAACGATGCGGTCGCGTTTTGCCATTGGCTGAGCAAAAAAGAGCGGGCCAAGTATCGCCTGCCGACCGAGGCCGAATGGGAATTTGCCTGTCGCGCGGGAACCGTCTCGATTTATTCGTTTGGCGATCAAACGGACGAACTGACGAAAAATGGCAACGTGGCCGACGCCACAGCGCGGGGAGCCTTTCCCGCCTGGAACGGTGCGATCAAGACCAAGGACAATTATTTGTTCCTCGCCCCGGTCGCCCGTTTTCCCGGGAATGCGTTTGGTCTGAACGACCTGCATGGCAATGTGGCCGAGTGGTGTGCCGACAACTACGGGCCTGATTACTTTCGCAAACCGCCTATTGAAGACCCGCAGGGGTCCGAACGGGGCAACGAACGAGTCATCCGCGGTGGAAGCTGGTACGATTATCCCCTTGACGTTCGCTCTTCCGCCCGCGAGCATCGTTCCGCCAATGGGCACGGACTGGGCGTCGGCTTTCGGGTCGTTTGCGAACCGTAAAACCGCTTTAATCGGATAATGTGGGACAAGTATTGACTTGCCGGGTTGGGGAACCGATTCAACGATAAGAGTTGTTGGTTCCCACTCAATCTGAATCGGCTTGTTGAGAGGTCTCGTGTCCGTTTCCCTACCAATTTGTCGTTTCGCTTGCGTCATTTTCGTAGGGGCGTTGACGTTTGTTGGTCGCGTTAATCTGGCCACCGCCGCCGAAGCAAACAGTCTTTCCGCCGCGATCTCCTCAATCACTACGGAAGAATTGAAACAGCATGTGAACGTACTCGCTGACGACTCCTTTGAGGGGCGCGAGGCAGGCAGCCGCGGCGGCCGCGCGGCCGCGACCTACTTGGGCGAACAGTTTCAAAAGCTGAAACTCGCCGGGGCGTCCGCCGAAAAAGGTTACTATCAATCGTTCAACGCCAGCAGCCGCAACATCCTGGCCATGATCGAGGGGAGCGATCCCGAACTCAAAAAACAGTTCATCGTAATCGGTGCCCATTACGACCACGTCGGATATGGGAACCGCCGCAATAGTCACGGCCCAATCGGTTACATCCACAACGGAGCTGACGACAATGCCAGCGGAACGGCAGGGCTGTTGGGCGTGGCACTGGCCTTCACAAAACTTAGCACGCCGCCACGACGTTCGATCTTGTTCGCGCTGTGGGACGGAGAAGAGCAGGGATTGTTCGGTTCCAAATACTGGCTCGATCATCCGACGGTTCCGTTGAGCCAAATCACGTTCATGTTCAACTCCGACATGATCGGTCGCTTGCGTAAGAACTCGGTCGAGGTTCTCGGCTCGCGAACGTCACCCGGCCTGCGACGGTTTGTGAGTGAACACAATCACGGTCCGCTGTCGCTCGATTTCACCTGGGAATTGAAGGAAAATAGCGATCACTGGCCGTTTGTGGCGCATAATGTTCCGGTGCTGATGCTCTTTACCGGTTTGCACGACGATTATCACAAGCCCAGCGACAAGGCCGAGCGGATCAACGCCGAGGGAATTCAAGAAGTCGCGCGGCTCTACTTCACGTTGGCCTGTGAAATGGCCGATGCCGACAACACGCCGACATTTCGCGCGGCCGGGCGAATTGAAACGCCCGAACAACGTAAGGTGGTTGAAACACCGCTGACACCATTGCCGGGCCGCTTTGGCGTTGGTTGGTCGGAAGTTGATGACGGCGAACCTGGTTTGAAATTGACGCTCGTGGTTTCAGGTTCCGCCGGTGGCAGGGCCGGTTTGAGAGTTGGCGACCGACTTCTTTCCTTCGGCGGTCGCGACGTCAAAGACCGCGAGGAACTGCGCGGTTGGGTCGTTGCCTCTCCCACCGATGTGGAAGTCACCATTCAACGGCCGGGCGAACCGACGCCGAAAAACGTGAAGGTCACGCTCGCGGGTCAACCCTTTCGCTGGGGTTTCAATTGGCGGACCGATGCTGCCGAGCCGGGCAGTTTTATTGTCTCGCGAGTGGTGCCTTCTTCTCCCGCCGAGAAAGCCGGTTTACTTCCGAGTGATCGGCTGAACCAGATCAACGGCCGTGTCCTCCACGATGATCGCGAATTCGCGGAACTCGTTTCCTCTATGTCTGGTTCTCTCGATGTGGTCATCGAACGCAATGGGCGGATTCAAACGCTCACCCTACAACCGACTGATTTTTCTCCAGCGGCAAAATAGCGTGGGTCGGGTCGTATCGCTTGCGAAGACTCTTACGTCTGCACAAGCTGCTTGGAAAAATGCCAACATTTTGTTTGGCTATCGAAAACCCTGACAACAACGCGCAGTTTCTGCGTGGAATTTTGTTGCAGGGTTCGTAATCCGGGGTTATTCTCCAGATAGGACTCTGTTTGTCGGCGGAGTGTTCACATTTCACAGGCTTATTGGGGTACGGGAGAACCATTATGGGAATGCTCAAAGAGTTCAAAGAATTTGCGATGAAGGGGAATGTGGTTGACATGGCGGTCGGCGTCGTGATCGCGGGAGCTTTTGGAAAAATTATCGAAGCACTCGTGAAGGATGTGATCAATCCGTTCGTTGGATATTTTGCCAATGTCGATTTCAACAACTACATCATTCCGCTGAAGATGGGGAAGGATAACAAAATCATTACGTCTCTCAAAGATGCTGTTGCGGAAGATATCCCGTACCTTGGGGTTGGCTCGGTCCTAACGGCGATTGCAAACTTTATCATCGTGGCGTTCTGCATATTCATCGTGGTGAAGCTGATGAATTCGTCAATGAAGAAAAAGAAAGCTGCTCCCGCCGCACCGGCTGCACCGCCGAAGCAAGAAGTCCTGCTGCAAGAAATTCGTGATTTGCTGGCGAAGAAGTAACTTCCTCCAGGTGCGATTTCACTCGACAAACAACCCAATCTCCCGGCTCGGCGGTACCCTCCGTACCGCCGAGCCGATTGTGTTTTGCGGCCCCTTTCGCCGATGTTTCCTACCAGCCCGTTTCGCGGTAGAATAGTCGCATGACTGAAGACTATTACACCACACTCGGCGTTGCCCGTACCGCTACTCCCGAAGAGATCAAGGCGGCCTACCTCAATCTCGCGCGGAAATTTCATCCCGACAAAAATCCCGACGACAAAACCGCCAAGGAAAAATTTCAAAAGGTCCAGGCCGCTTTCGACGTCCTCAGCGATCCCAAAAAGCGGGAACTGTTTGACCGCTATGGAAGTTCCTTTGACCAAATGGGGCCCGGCTCAGCCCCGCGTGGCAGTGCGAGTCGAGGCGGTCACACCACGACGGGCTTTGAAGATTTCGATTTCAGCCAGTTCTTCGGCGACCGTTTTGGTGCTGATACAAGTTCCGACGGCGGCAGTGGATTTGCCGATATCTTCAAACAGTTTGGGCGCGGCGGTCCCGCCAGTGGTTCAGCCGGTGGTCCAAAGAGGAAAGGCCGCTCGCCGAACAAAGGGGAAGACCTTCACGAGGTCTTGGAAATCCCGTTTCAAACAGCCGTTTCTGGAGGAGAGGTCTCTCTGTCGCTCAAACGTCCGTCGGGCAAGATCGACACCTTAGCCGTGAAAATTCCGGCGGGCATCGACGACGGCGCGAAAATTCGTCTCCGTGAACAGGGCAACGAAGGCAGCGGCAAAGGGAAGTCGGGCGACATTCTCCTCACGATCCACGTTTTGCCCCACTCGTTCTACACGCGGCGAGGAAACGATTTAACGATCAAAGTTCCGGTCACGCTGCACGAGGCGGCTCTCGGCGGCAAGGTCGAGGTTCCCACCCCTCACGGCGTTATTTCACTGCGCGTTCCGGCCGGGACCTCGAGTGGAAAAAAACTTCGCCTCAAAGGGAAGGGCGTGCAACCGAAATCGGGCGAGCCGGGTGATCTTCTTGCCGAAATTCAAATCATCCTACCGGAAACGCTCGACGAACGAACGGTCGCCGCAATTCGCGAGTTTGAAAATGACAAACCGGCGAACCTACGTGGTGAACTGCGGTGGTAAATCGCGTCAACGATCAACGACTTCCGCCCGAACGCCGCGTGAAAAAGGGGGCCGATTTCGATCGAGCCTATCGCGCGAGAAAGTCCGCGTCCGACCAATTTCTGGTCGTCTATGCGGCGGCCAACGGCTTGTCTTTGGCTCGAATTGGTCTCTCGGTCAGTCGAAAAGTCGGCAACGCCGTGCGCCGCAATCGCTGGAAGCGGCTGTTGCGAGAGGCCTTTCGTCTTTCGCAGTCGCAACTTCCAACCGGCCGCGATTTTATTCTGATCCCGCGTCCCGATGCGGAACCAACGCTCGCGGCACTCTCAAAATCTCTGATAAAACTTTCTCGAATCGCGGCCCGAAAAGTTTCCGAGGCAGAGAATGTTGCCCGACGGAATCAAGCCCTTGACGCCGAACGTGATGAAGAGAAGTAAGCAGTAAGCGTTTGCACAATTATCGTCTTTCGCTCTGCGAAAGTACGTCTCTACGTTAAAATGCTACGATACAGCCGTTATGGATGGATGTGCCATTCCTTGCTTAATATACGGATTTCACGCACGCTCGACAACGCAGGTATCATCGCTGAAAGTGTTTTATTTCGGAACAACAAAACTCAAATGAAGTTCAGCATGTCGCAGTTGGACCTGATCCGATTCTTCGCGTGTGAGCTTTCCCAAGAACGGACTCGGTGCGCGCTTCTCTTCGCTCTCCAATCGCTCAATCGCGAATCGAAGTGCCTTCAGCCCTTCTTCGGTTGAAGTCTCGGCGGGAATGAGTTGTTTGGCCGCAGAAGGTGGCAGTTTGATACCCGGCGACATCCCCTTCGACAAGATGCGGCGTTTGAGAAATAAGGGGCCGATCAATCGGATAATCAGTGGCACCTTGAACGAGACGCCGTCGATCGTCATGTGTATTCCTTCCGCCAAATGCTTGCAAACTTGACCCAGCGACCAGTTGCCCAAGCAGGTATAGTTTCCTTGGCTCAGCCGTTCAGCATCCGCCAGGACTTCGCGAAAATTGTGGAAGTGAAGCTCGCGCCGACCGGCGACTTTGCCCGTATTCACGGGTGGCTTTGTTGCGGAACTAGGCTCGCTCACGGATATCTCCTGAAGTGTCGGATGTCGGGCGGTTGAGGGAATTCAGCAACGTCGTTCAGCTTGTAAAAGTGGTTTTTTTCACCGTTCCCCATGATAACGCGAATGGCGTGCGATTTCTAGCACGCTGCCCCAATCTTCAAGCGAGCAACAATTCCTTTTCGTCGATCTCGGTTGGCGCAGTCGTCCACAATCGCACGATTGGCAAGCGGCAAGCACGCGGGATATGATGAAGGTATGTCAACTTCCATAGACATTCATTTGCCGCCGCGAAAACTGGATTGCC
>JAYUFG010000556.1:0-22662 GCA_043738845.1 Planctomycetaceae bacterium | reverse complement strand
CCGTGCGAAAGGCAGAATTTATTGGTGGGCTGGTTCTTAAGCCATGAACCTGGGCGACATAATTCTTGTCGTGTCGTCGGTGCAAATTTCCAGTGTGTTGGCGTGTTTGCAAAACTCTATTTCCGATTTCGTTAGTACGGAATGACATCATGGCTAAGGAAGCTTATCGCGGTCCGTTAGAGCGTGTGAACGAATGCTGCTGGCGAATTCCCAAAAGCTACAAGCCGGGAATGCTCGTCGATGGCTTGATCTACGCCGACGACGAACTCATCGAACAAATTCGCAACGACCAAGCTCCCGAGCAAGTCGCCAACGTCGCATTTCTGCCGGGCATTCAGCACGCCAGTCTCGCTATGCCCGACATCCATTGGGGTTACGGTTTTTGCATTGGCGGCGTTTGCGCGACCGATCCCGAACAAGGGGGCGTGATTTCTCCCGGCGGCGTCGGTTACGACATCAACTGCGGCGTCCGGCTGATGCGGACCAACCTGTTCTATCGCGACGTCAAACGACATCATGAACCGCTCGTGGACGAACTTTTTCGCAACGTCCCAGCTGGTGTTGGTCGCAGCGGCAAGTACAAGTTTGATCACAAGGAACTGCGACATCTGATGTCGCAGGGAGCAGCCTATTTGCAAAGTCGCGAGTTGTGTACGCAAAGCGACCTCGACCACATGGAAGCTCACGGCTGTGTTGATGGTGCCGATCCCGATGTTGTCACGGATCGCGCGCTGGATCGCGGTGCCAGCCAATGCGGAACGCTCGGTTCCGGAAATCATTTCATGGAGGTCCAAATCGTCGATGCGCTCTTCGACGACGAGGCCGCCCGCGTGATGGGTCTCGAAAAAGATCAAGTCTGCGTGATGATCCATTCCGGCTCGCGCGGGTTGGGTTATCAGGTCTGCGACGACGCCCTCCGCGATTTACGCGGTGCGCCAGAGAAGTACGGAATCGCGCTTCCTGACCGACAACTGGTCTGTGCCCCGGTCGATAGTCCGGAAGGGAAAAAGTACCTGGGTGCGATGAATGCGGCGGCGAATTACGCTTGGTGCAATCGTCAATTGCTGATGTGGCAAGCTCGCGAGTGCTTTGAGACGATCTTTGGCCAAACGTGGCAATCGCTGGAAATGAACTTGATTTACGACGTCGCCCACAACATCGCCAAATTCGAAGAGCATACTCTCGACGGCGTGAAGCGACGTTTGTGGGTCCATCGCAAAGGTGCCACGCGGGCGTTTCCACCCGACCATCCTGAAGTTCCGTCGATGTACTCCGCGATTGGTCAGCCGGTCATTATCCCGGGCGACATGGGTCGTGCGAGTTGGGTTCTCGTGGGACAAAGTGGCAGCATGGAGCAGACTTTTGGCACAGCCTGTCACGGAGCGGGGCGACAAATGAGTCGCACGGCGGCGGTCAAGCACGCCCAAGGTCGCCGCATTGACAAGGAACTTGCGGCGAAGGGAGTGATTGCCCGCGCCCATAGTTGGAAGGGACTCGCCGAAGAGCAACCCGACGCCTATAAGAACGTTGATCTGGTCGTGGATGTTGTCCACAAAGCGAATCTTGCCAAGAAGGTGGCCCGTATGCGGCCAATTGGCGTGGTCAAGGGTTAAACGAAGAAGGGGGTCGGAAGTCAGGTTCGCAGCGAAGAGTGTCCATTTTTCAAAAGCCTTCGCCGCGAACCTGACTCCCGCCCTCTTTACGCGGCACCGACCTGAACGGGCAAACGGACTTCCCTGGTTCGGCGTTCATTTCGCGGGAAAGATCTCGACCGTTTTGTCCTGAATTCGATACGCCAAACCGGTCTCTTTACAGGCCGCCTTAAAAACGTCGTCCACGGTTGCATTTTGCAAATTAACACTAACCAGTTGATCGAGCGAGATATTTGCCGCCCGAATCGCCCCTTCGTCGATTTTCACCGTCAGATCGAGCTTTGGTCCCAAGGCCGCCAGTAATTTCCCGACGGGTATGTTTTGCACCGCCAACTTTTCGATCTTCTTGATTTCCGGCCCGGTCGTTTTCGTCACTTTTTTTCCCGCCAGAAATTCAGCGACCATGTCGTGATCCTCGGCCGTCGCTTCGACCGTCAGTTTTCCGGAAGCAAGTTCAATGCGAGAATGAGGCAACAGATGTTTCAGTTTTTGAACATTGTCGGCCGTATTAGTGGCACCAGTGTACGTTTTGGTTATCAGCAGTTTATCGGGCAGCGGAACGAATTTCACGCTGTCGCCGGTCGCCGAGACTTCAAACGTCAAATCGTATTGCGCGAGGACCAGCGTCATTCGCTCGCTCCAGGTCAAAGCGGGCCAATCGGCGGCGGCCCACAGATCGTGTGGGATCACATCTCCACCGGAAAACTTGACGCCCGCTTCCGTGGCAAGTTCTGTGAGAAGGTCGCGGGGCGTGGCCAGTTCGTCCCACCTCCAGACTTTATTCTTGGCGAACTTTTGTTTAAGGGAGGTCGGGAGTTTGCCAACTTCTTGGTTACGAAGTGCGGCCAAGGTGCGAACCCTTTCTGCCGTTTTGACCGGTCCAAAATACGCAACGCCTCCTACCCAGCCGACGCCCAATTTCGCTTTTTCCGCAATTTGTTGGAGACCCGTTTGGAGCGGCTGATCCTTGATCGTGACGTCCAAGAGTTGCCCCGGATCAATTCGGCGGTCGAGTAGAACGGGGATTTTTTGTGCCCGTCCTAAATCGCGAAGAGAGTTCCGCAAGGGGGCTTCCGACCAAGTGACGCCAAAGCGGTCTTGTTCCAGATGGGACTTGAGGGCGTCGCCAACCAGCCAAGCCGGTTCCGCTGCCAGAACTTTCCGCTCGAAAACGCCAATCAGTCCGCAAACCGCTAAAATCAGCGTTCCCACGTAAAGCAACGTGACAACTCTTACCCATCTCCGGCTCGATTCGTTTCGATTTCTTGACATACTGGATGTTGGAGGGGTTTCGCGATTAAAGACTGAAGAGGCTTACAAGTGATCGACGTTTTTTGCCCACAGTTTTTCGGGAAAATAGTTGCGACTGACCGGGTTGATGGATTAGACTCAATATACTGCATGCGAGTTGTTTTCGCATCCTGCCTTGGATTTTGACTTTGAATTCCCTGCCGCGTATCCCTGTGCTGATGAGCCTCTATCGCGATTATATCGCGGATCGGGACGATGGCGCGTTCGTTCGCAAGCTGGCGGAATCGTACACGCCCGCGACGCTTGAACGCTTGGTCCAGCACGACAATCGTCACACACGCCGCGCGGCGGCGTTCGCGCTCGGATTGGTCGGCGGGTATGAGGTCAACGCTGCTCTCGGTCGGGCACTCAATGATCTTGATCGGGGTGTTCGCATTTTGGCAGAAACGGCGATTCGCGCCGTGTGGTGTCGGGCGGGAAGTGAACTGCAACGTATCCGCATGATGCAGATCATCGAACTCAACGAGGCCAGCCGCTTTCAAGAATCGCTCGCCCAAGCGACCGCCCTCATCGAACAAGCTCCCTGGTTTGGCGAAGCCTGGAACCAACGGGCGGTTGCCTATTATGGCGCCGGTCGTTTTCTGGAGTCGATTCGCGACTGCCAACAGACGCTCGAAATCAATCCTTATCATTTTGGCGCGGCGGGCGGAATGGGCCACTGCTACATGCAGCTTGGCAATCACAACGAAGCGTTAGTTTGCTTTCGTCGCGCACTGCGGTTGAATCCCAGCTTAGAAGGCATCCGCGCCAACGTCATCACGCTGCAACGGTTGCTCAAAGAAAAGTAAGCGGGCGTCATTTTTTCATGCGTTCCGTGAATTGCAAACAACAGCAATTCTTTCTGCACTACACGGTTAGCCGCGACGTGAAGCGGAGCAAACTTCGCACCCTGAAACGGAATTCAAATCATGGAAATCATTGCCCATCGTGGTGCTTCGGCCGATGCGCCGGAAAATACATTGGCGGCGATTCAGCTTGGTTGGCAACAGGGTGCCGATGCGGTCGAGGCCGATTTTCAACTCACTCGGGATGGCCATCTCATCGCGTTACATGACGACGATTTGCTCCGCACGGCAGGAGTAAAGTTACGCGCCGACGAATTATCGCTCGCCGAGTTGCAATCCTACGACGTAGGCCAGTGGAAACATTCCCGCTGGACGGGCGAGCGGATTCCAACCTTATCGGAAATGCTCGCAACGATTCCGCCCGGCTCAACCGGCAAGCGGTTTTTCGTCGAGATCAAGACGGGCGAAGCGTCCGTTGCCGAACTTGCTCGCGTCGTACAGGCTGCTGGAAAAACACCTGACCAAGTTGTCATCATCTCACTCGACCGGGCGACTTGTGCCGCTGTGAAAAAAGTCCTGCCGAAAAACAAAGTCTATTGGGTCGTTGATTTCACGCACGACCCACAAACAGGCAATTGGTCGCCCGGCGGAGATGCAATCGTCTCCGCCGCACTTGCTGATCAACTTGACGGACTCGATCTCATGGCGACCGGCCCGATTGATGCGGGATTGGTAAATAACATTCTTTTGGCGAAACTTGAACTGTGCGTCTGGACGGTTGACGATCCAATTCTTGCCCGGCGATTGCTCGATTTCGGTGTGCAAGGAATCACGACCAACCGGCCGGAATGGTTGCGACACGAGTTACGCAAATCGACCGGGACGCTATAATCGGCCCTATGGAGTCATCTATTAAGCCGATTGTGATCTTAGGTGCGGGAATCAACGGCGCGGCACTGGCCCGCGAGTTGGTCCTGAATCGCGTTCCCGTCGTGGTTGTCGATCGGTCGGACATTGGTTCGGGCACGACGGCCTATTCGTCGCGGCTCATTCACGGCGGCTTGCGATATTTGGAACATGGCGAGTTTGATCTCGTGCGGGAGTCGCTCGCCGAGCGAACGCGCTGGCTGCAACTTGCCCCGCACTTGGTTCGGCCGTTGCAGCTTTTGATTCCCGTCGGCAACGTGTGCGGTGGGTTGTGGACCGCCGCCCGACAATTCGTGCATTTTCCTGCCAAGAAAAAAACTTCCAGCGATGCGGCCCCGGCACGCGGCTTAATCACCGTCCGCACGGGCTTGTGGATGTATGATCGTTACGCCCGCGATCGGACGTTGCCGAAGAGCCATGTGCTGTCGATCAACAGCACCGAGGGAGCTGCCGTCAACGCCGACCGGTTTCGTTGGCTCTGTTCATACATGGATGCGCAGGTCGTATCGCCCGAGCGAATGTCGGTCGAGTTGTTGCGCGACGCTGCACAGATTGCAGCAGAGTCGGGTGTTTCGTTCACCGTGCTAACGTATCATCAAGCAATGTTGCAGAACGGGACGATTGCAATTAAGTCCCTACAGAAAAAGCAAAGTGAGACTCACTCTCTTCAACCAGCGGCGATTGTAAACGCCACCGGGGCCTGGGTCGATCAGACGCTCGCGGCCCTGAGCCAATCAGAAAAGCGATTGATCGGCGGCACCAAGGGGACTCACTTGGTCACGTTTCACAAAGGACTGAAGGAACAATTGGGGGGACGCGGTTTCTATACCGAGGCCGAGGATGGCCGACCAATTTTCGTCTTGCCTTTCATGGAGGGGACACTCGTTGGCACGACCGACGAGCCGTTCACCGGCGACCCGACCGACGCGCTTGCCAGCGATGCCGAACTCGATTATCTCGTGCGGGCGACTAATGATTTGCTGCCTCGTGTTGCATTAAATCGCAGAGATATCGCACTGCATTATTGTGGAGTGCGGCCTCTCCCGTATTCGGACGCCACGACGCCCGCCGCGATCACGCGGAGGCATTGGTTGCATGAACACGCGGGTACTTCTGTCCTGCTGTTTTCCGTCATTGGTGGAAAACTGACGACCTGTCGTTCACTGGCCGAGGAGGCGACAAAAACCATTTTGGGAAAGCTGGGGCTGCCGCTGCTGGCCAATAGTCAGGAGCGGCCTTTGCCCGGCGGCCGGGATTATCCGCACACGGCAGCGACATTGGCCGAAGTGTGGCAGCGATTGGCACTCCGTTTTTCGCTCCAGCGTGAACAAGTGAAGACGCTGTGGGACTTGTTGGGCAATCAAACGGCCGACGTGCTAAGAGAACTGACGGAGCGGAGAGAATTCTCGTCGCAGAATTTCACCGGCACGGATATTCTGCGGTGCATTGTCCCCTGGCTCGCGCGGCACGAGTGGGTGGAGACGCTGGAAGACCTGGTCGAACGGCGGTTGATGCTGGTTTTTCATCCGCGTCTTTCTCGCGGTTTAATGAATGAGTTGGCCGACGATCTAATTTCCGCAAAGTTGTTGTCGTCGGTTAAAAAAGACATAACCGTCAATTCCATTTGCGAGCGGCTTCAAACACGCTTTGGTAGAACGGTCGAATAAGGATCGGCGCATTATAAATAATGTCGGCTTTCGCCGACGGCCCTGCGCCGGAGGCGAAACATCGCATCAGTGATTGCCAGGAGACAAAAAAACGCCATTTTTACGATTTGCGATTTTTCCTGCCACCGGGTACGATATCCGAAAGTCGCTCGTAACAATTCCGTGTGCGACTGAATGGTTTTGCTTTTCACCTCAACTTTCGTTTTCATACTCGCTTTCAGGAGGCTATTTATGAATTCACGCAATTTCATCCGGTTGTCACTTGTTGTCGTCTTCTTCATTTGCAGATCCATCGCAAACACGCTTGCTGCTGACGGCGACCCCGCGACACCCAAAAAGGAAATCCCAATCAAGCCCGCCGCACAGGGAATTTCGGAAATCATTACGCTGTTCAATGGGACGAATCTCGATGACTGGGACGGGGACAAGACTCTGTGGAGTGCGCGAGAGGGAGAGATTGTCGCGAAAAACACCAACGAAGTGAAAGTCAGTACGTACTTGTTGCCGAAAAAAGGTGACAAGTTGCGGGACATTTCCGATTTCCGCATGACCCTTAAAGCTAAATTGGTCACCAGTGAGATGCACTCGGGCGTTGCCTTTTGGGGTGCTCTTGCGCCGGACAAGGGCGACCCGTTCACCTATCGGGGACACTTGGTCATGTTTCCGTCGGGTTGGGGAATGTACGATCTGTACGGCCGCAATGGCCTGCCGGTCGATGGTGGTCCGGCGAAGAAAGTCGGCAAACAGCACGATTGGAACGATCTGGAAATCCTGGCAGTGGGAAATCGGGTACGCGTGGCCGCAAACGGCCTGCAGGTTGTGGACTGGCGAGATCCGGAACCAGATCGGATCAACGTTGGCCCGATCGGTCTGCAACTTCACGCCAACAAAGAACCGCAAGAAGTTCGCTTCAAGGACATAATTCTTTCGACGTTCCCGCAGGATAAACTGCTGACCGTCAAGGAAGAAAAGAAGGAAGATAAAAAGGCCGACCCGAAGTAAACGACGTGTTCGCCGGGAGCATTTTCTATCGCAGTGCGAGTGAGAAACGACTGGGTGAAGGAGCGTAATTACGACAACGACGAGAGTCGTAATAGATCGCGGAGTTGTTCGACAACGGCTGGGGCGTTCAGCTTGGCCAGCGTCAATGGGAACGCCAACAGCACAATCCCAACGAGCAAAAAGACAAACCCGTAAAGGTTTCTCGAAACCCGTTGAGATCGCAACGCGGTGTTCAGTTCGACCTGCAATCGTCGCCAACCAACGTAACTTTGCTGATTTCCGATGGGCACAAGCGTCACATTTTTCAACGAGTGAACATCGTCGCAATGAAATTGCAGTCGCAATTGCGGCAGGTTGGCACTCTCGCCCGCCCAACGTGATTCGCTGTCGATTTTGGTCACGACCTGTTCGAGGATCGGCTTCAATTCTGACAGCACCATTCCATAAATGATCAAATAGGGCCGCGAAATGAGCAGCACCAACGTCAGGCACAGAATATAAAAGCAAATCAGCATCGGCCAGATCATCGGACCAAAACGTCGCACGGCGTCGTCCGGCAATAACAAATCCATCGGGCCAGCGATGACAAAACCGGAGACGGCCAGGGCCAACGAGACGATATTCCTCGACCCGCTCACGACATGCGGCCGTCGCGATAGATTGAGCATTGCCAACATCAACAGATGGGCGGCCAATGGAACCACCGCGATGCACAAATGGGCAAGGTCCATACGGAGATTTAAGCGGGCGAAAGTGATGGAGGTGAATAAGGGGTCGGGGTTCGGTTTCACGGCGAAAACTTTCTCAATCGTAAAGTTTTTGCCGCGAAACCGACTCCCGACCCCCTCGCGTCGCAATGAGTACGCCCTGATTTTAGGGGAACATCGGCCCTTGGTCAACAAAGCCAAAAGTTGGAGGGTCGGTTTACTGTATCCCGGCGACGTTCGTGATATATTGGGGAAGTTCCAAACTGCGGTGTTGCTTTCGCTGTTCGTTCACGTTCAAAGACTGGGAGAGATATTTATGCTGCTTACTCTTCGAAGCCTTGCCATGTTTATGGCAATAAGTGTTGCCTCGTTTTCGCAATTCGTTTCCGCAAACGCAGCCGAACCGACCGAAACCGAAGCCAAGGCCGCTCGCGAGAAAATCGAAAAACAGTTTATGGATTCGCTCACCGGCGCGACACTCGTGGGACATTACACAATCGTTACGAAGGATCAAGAAAAAGGCTCGCCCAAGGAGGAAAAGTACAGCATCGAAAGCGTGACGAAGCTCAAAGATGATGTATTCATCTTTAAGGCTCGCATTCAATATGGCGAGCATGACGTGACCGTTCCGCTGCCGCTGCCTGTCAGTTTCGCTGGCGACACGCCGATGATCGTACTGAATAAATTTCTTGTTCCCGGCCTGGGGACGTTTAGCGCGCGGGTGATCTTTCACGAAGGGAAATATGCGGGGACGTGGGACGGGGGCGACCACGGAGGACACTTGTACGGCCGGATCGTGAAAGCGAAGGCGGAAGAAAAGAAGTAACGGCGTTCAAACTTCCGCCGCCGCAAAATCGTAGATGCGATAGCGTTTGTAGATTTTTGTACCCCCTTTGATCAGACTTCCGCGGGTCACGTCGTTCGCCTCTGAGACCCAAGAAAATTCCGCTTCCACCATTCCGAGCGCAATTCCTTTCGGCACCAAGCTCAACAGCAGCACAAGTCCAAGTCCCCATTTTTGATATTCGGGTAAAACCTCGACACTCATCAACCGATAGCGTTTGATGTCACTTAAATCCCTCCGCAAAAGTTTCATCCAGCCGAAGGGAAACAGCCGCCCGCCAATCGCTTTGATCCGCGGATTGTAGTCGGGCAGACCAAACACCGCTCCGACCGGCTTGCCGTCGATCTCGACAATGCTGGCCAAGTCGGGCACAATCACGAGGCGCAATCCCTTCGCCATATGGTCCAGTTCATGCGGTGTGATCGGGACGAAGCCCCACACATGCAAACAAGATCGGTTGTAAAGATCAAGAAATAGTTTCACATCTTCTTTGAAACTTTTCGGGTAGAGGTGACGAACTTTCGCATTGAACATTTCCGTCACCTTGGCGGCGAGCGGTTCGAGCTTGGCCAGCGTCGGGCCGAGGTTATCTCGATATCCGATGAACGCCAATAGGTCATGCGCCTTTTGAAAGCCACAACCTTCAATCAACTCCGCGTAATAGGATGGATTGTACGGCATCATAAACGTTGGTGGGTCGTCGAAGCCCTCAATCAGCAAACCTGATTCGTAATTGAGCGAAGGGTTCAGCGGACCGCGAACTTGCGTGATACCTCGTTCCTTCAACCACTGGCGAGCGGTTTCAAACAATTTGGCTGCGACCTGTTGGTCGTTGACGCATTCAAAGAATCCGAAGAACCCGCGATTCTCTTGGAAGTGCCGATTGTGCTCGTGATTGACGATGGCTGAGATTCGCCCTACGACTTTTCCGTCCCGCCGGGCAAGGAATGTTTGTGATTCAGAAATCTCGTTGAAGGGATGACGTTTCCAGCCGAGCAAGCATTTGTATTCGCCCCACAGCGGCGGAACCCAAAAAGGGTCGTTGCGATACAGCTCCTTGGCGAAGTTCAAGAACGCGCGACGATCTCGCCACGATTTGACCGGTTGAACGACAACGTCCGACATGCGACACAACCTCTGCGAGAAACAATCCAAATGTGGCCCACGACGACTTGGCGAAGTAGCGTGCACGCGATTCGTTGAAATACACCACGACGAGCATTAAGGTAGGCAAAAGCCGCCCGCCTGACAAGGGAAGAAGCCTGTGGAGGTGCGTTCACGTTGCCAGGTGCAATTTACACAAACGCCGATTGAGTGAAGTAATGGGTAAAGATTTCCTCAACGGCGTCGCGTTAGAGAAAGGCATGTCGCCGGAGTCAAGTAAATTGCGACCGTTATTGATGCGCCATTCCTAAGAATGATTCTGCCGTAAGAAACGGAGTAATTTCGTGAGCTAAGGTCTCGATCCCCGGCTGAATCTTGCAGCCGACCGCCGAGATGCGATGAGAAGGACAAAAGGCTGGTACCGTTTTTGAACCCGCCGTTTCCGCCTTTTTATCCAATCCGCCCGGCCCAAAAACCGAGACTTTCACCCCAAACGGCTGCTTGAATCGACGGGAACGACGTTGACGCAAACCCCTGGTTCTACGATACTTAGTAAGGAAATTCACCTTAACCGCGATGTCCAACCCGTAGGTCAGGCAGATGGGCTGACAGTCAGCCAAATACACGGATTTTGTTTTGTCAGGCCATCTGCCTGACCTACAGAAACTTTCCCATGACTACCACCGCTACACTTAACTTGTCGCAGTATTGTCTCGACGTGGCCCGTCGTGCCAAGGTGGCGTCGCGGAAATTGGCGATCTTGCCCACCGCGCAGAAAAACGGTTGGCTGCGGCTGGCGGCCAAACTGTTGCGGGAACAGGCGGGCGACATTGTCTCAGCAAATCAACTCGATTTGGCGGCGGCTCCCAGTTTTGGATTGACCGAGGCCCAAATCGACCGCTTGCGTCTGACGCCGAAAAGTGTCGGCGACATTGCTCGCGGCATGGAAGAAGTTGCCGTACTCGACGACCCGATCAACGAAGTGCTTGAAAAAACCAAGCGACCCAACGGACTCCTTATCGAGAAAATTCGCGTCCCACTCGGCGTCGTGTTTTTCATCTACGAGTCGCGGCCAAATGTCACCGCCGACGCGGCCGCCATTTGTGTGAAAAGCGGCAACGCTGTCATTTTACGCGGTGGAAAAGAGGCTTATCACTCCAGCCACGCCATCATCGAAATCCTACACGCGGCCGCACCGAAGTTCGGTGTCCCGCTCGATGCGGTGCAGTTGGTCAATACGCCCGATCGCGAAGCGGTGCGACATTTTCTCGCCTTGAATGAATTCATCGACCTCGCAATCCCGCGCGGCGGAGAAGGTCTTATTCGTCGCGTCGCGGCGGAAGCCAAAATGCCGGTCATCAAGCATTACACTGGCAACTGTCACGTTTACGTCGATGTGCATGCCGATCTCGCAATGGCCGAGCGCGTCACGATTAACGCCAAGTGTCAGCGGATGGGCGTTTGCAACGCGGCCGAATCGTTGCTCGTTCATGCCGATGTGGCGACCGAATTTTTACCGAAGGTCGGGACCGCACTAACCCAAAACGGGATTGAAATTCGCGGCGATGAAAAAACTCGTGAGTTGATTCCAACTGCCAAGGCCGCCACTGAAGCCGATTTCGCGGCTGAATATCTTGGCCCGATTATTTCGGTCAAGGTCGTCGCTTCGCTGTCAGAAGCGGTCGAGCATATCGAGCGATATGGTTCGCATCACACCGATGCTATCATTACGAACGACGCCGCTGCGGCCCAACAATTCACGGCGGGCGTCGATAGTGCCGCCGTCATGGTCAACGCCAGTACGCGATTCAACGACGGTGGAGAGTTCGGACTGGGTGCCGAAATCGGGATTAGCACCGATAAGTTTCATGCTCGCGGGCCGTGCGGTCTCAAAGAGCTTACCAGTTATAAATACGTGGTCCAAGGATCGGGCCAAATTCGCGAATAAACATCGGGTATCGCCCCGAGGAGGTCATGGATGGCCGACGACATTCTCAATCAAGACGAAATCGAAAGTCTCCTCAGTTCGATGGAGACCGCTGTGCCGATGCCCACCAACATTGGGAACGTACCGACGACGGGCGCGGTCCCACCAACCGCAAACGTCTACGGTCCAAGCGTCGTCGCGAAGGCGGGTGCCGATCAAAAGATCGCCCCGCGACAACGCGAGCGAGTCATTCCCTACGATTTCAAACGGCCCGAGCGCGTTGGTAAGGAGCAAATGCGGGCGTTGCAAACGCTGCATGAAGGTTTCGGCCGCAACTTCGGTGCCGCCTTGTCGGCCTTGCTGCGGTCCATTGTCGAAGTGAAACTGACCAGCGTTGATCAATTGACCTACAGCGAATTCGTGTTCAGTCTCGAAAATCCGACGTGCTTTAATCTGCTACGGGCAGAACCGCTCGAAGGACATTTGATTCTTGATATCAACCCCTCAATTCTGTACCCGATTATTGATCGGTTATTGGGTGGTGGGAAAGACTCGGCGGGGGTCGCGCGGCGACCGTTGACCGAAATTGAATTGCGGCTCGTCGGCCGCATCACGGGTTTGTTCCTGGAGGAAATGCGCAGGGCCTGGGAAAACGTTGCCAAGCTCGAACTCTCGGTCACACGGGTCGAGAGTAATCCGCAACTCGTGCAAATCGTCCCGCCCAACGAAGTTGTCGTCTTGATCGGGTTTGAAGTCATGATGGGCGAAGTCCGGGGTATGATGAATTTGTGTATTCCGTTCAATTCCATCGAGCGAATTGGCAACAAACTTTCGTCCGATAATTGGGTTGCCTACGGTCGTCGCGGAGTAACGAACGAGTCAATGCAACAAATCGGCGACCATTTACGAGATGCTTTGGTGAACGTCGTGGTCGAACTGGCCGAATCACGAATCACGACGGGCGACCTGCTGACGCTGAACGTCGGCGACATTATTACGACCGAAAAGGACATTCGCTCGCCGCTGTCGGTCTGCATTGAGGGGGTTCCTAAATTTCACGCTCGGGCGGGAGCGTTCAAAGGCCGCAAAGCAATCTGTATCGAGCGCACGATTCCCGCTCCGTCGCCGTTGGGAAAGAATACAAAATAGTTGTCGGGTCCGCGGTACGGACCGAGAGTTCGCGATTCACCCCAATATTTTGCGAGAAAGACGGCGACGTAAATCAATGGTCCGCACAACGGACCCTACCGACCGGTCGCAATTGAATTTGTTTAACAAATTCTCGCCGCTATTTCGCTTCACCCAACAGCCAAGCCACAACTCCCTTTTGCACGTGCAGCCGATTTCCCGCTTCTTGCACGACGACACTGTGTGGGCCATCGATCACTTCGTCGGTGACTTCTTCACCTCGTTTGGCGGGCAAACAGTGCATGAAATGCACGTCGTTCGGCGCGTGTTTGAGTAACGCGGCGTTGACTTGAAACGGAGCGAAATCCTTTCGCCGCTGTTCAGTCTCATGTTCTTGGCCCATACTCGTCCAGACGTCGGTGTAAATCACGGCGGCGTTTTTGACGGCCGCTTTAGGATCGGCTGTGACGGAAAGGTCGAGTTCCGGAACTTCGGCCTTGATTTTTTTCAGCGTCGCGGCGTCAAATTGATATCGCGCGGGCGTCGCCATGACGAGCTTCATGCCGAGCTTGCCGCAGCCCTTTGCCAAACTGCGGGCGACATTGTTGGCGTCTCCGATCCAGGTCATCGTCAAGCCGCGCAATTCGCCCCGCAATTCGCGTAGCGTGTACAAGTCGGCCAACGCCTGACAGGGATGCGACTGATCGGTCAACCCATTCACGACCGGGCAGGTCGAATACTTGGCCAACTCCACGACCGTCTCGTGCTTCTTTGTTCGGGCCACGATCACATCGACAAACTGACTAAGAACGCGACCGAAATCGGCCATGCTCTCTCGAGCACCAAAGCCCACATCATCGCCGAGGAACAAACTCGACCCACCCAGGTTAATCATCGCCGCTTCAAAACTAACGCGAGTCCGCAACGACGGTTTCTCAAAGAGCAACGCCATGACCCGGCCAGGAAGAATCGGTTCGCGAATACCCCGCGTGTAGTTCGTCTTCAATTGCTTCGTGAGGTCAAAAATCCGTTCAATTTCGGCTGCGGATAAATCAGCAAGGGTAATGAGATGACGCATGGGTAGGACGGAACCGGGGTGCGGAAGGTAGCGATAGGTAGGGGTCAAATTTCCGGCCGAAGTGAATTTCTGTGACACGCCGCTCCCACACGGTTTGGTCGCAATCTCGCTCCAGGGCCAAATTGGGAAGGTAGTGATCGTATATTGCCGATTCTGTTTGCTCAAGGTGCCCTCCGGCGGGAACGACCAGGTTTGAACGAGAATCTGTACTTTTTGACGAGATTTTCCGCAACTGGGCCGAGAAAGACCTTCAGTCAATATGGCCCGAAATCGTCGTCTCCCACTGGTTTTCCACCTGACTAACGGCGATTTGGTTGCAATAATCGCCCCAGCAAATTACGATGGAAGGGGGGTGGGCCATCCGCCACAAACCACAATTTACCGACAATATTTTTTGCGGTCACAAATCGAACTGCGGTTGTCTTACTCAGCCCCATCGTTCCTTAATACAACTCACACGCACTACTCTTCTCATTAACGGAGTCCGTCACGATGTTCAAACTTAGAAATTTGTTGATCGCTGGCGTCGTAACCGGTTTTGCCGGTCCCGTCGCCGCGCAGGATCCACTATTGGGCCAGTATTACGGAGCGGGAGTACATGCCTTCAATGGCGGCAATTATGCCGAAGCCCAAAAGGATCTTTCGGCCGCCATTGATGCGGGCACGAAAGACCCCCGCTGCTTTTACTTTCGCGGTTTGTCGTTCCTCCGTGCCGGTTTAGAGCGGGAAGCCCTGGCCGATTTTCAAAAGGGATCGGAACTCGAAACGGCCGACATCAACCAAGCCTATCCCGTCGCCAAGTCGCTCGAACGAGTGCAAGGTCGCGAGCGGCTCACGCTGGAACAATATCGCGCTCAAGCCCGCATGGTCGCGTTTGCTCGTCAACAAAAAGAACGCGAAGCCCGCTATCAAACTCGCCAACGGGCCGAACAGAACGTGATGCGTCAGCTTCCGAAGTCGAACGAGTTGCCCATCCCCGGCAAAGCAGGCCCCGCGCCAGCCCTGAGGGATACCAATCCCGTCGTCGATCCGTTCGGCAGTGAGCCGGTGACGAAGCCCGCCGGTCCGATGCCCAAGACGGGCGGTCCGGCTCCCGATCCATTCGGTGCCGATCCGAAACCCGAAGCACCGATGCCCAAACCTGATGCTGGCAACGATCCCTTCGGTGCCGGAAATGATCCGAAGCCAGAGGTTCCTGCACCCAAACCAGAGGCAGGCAATGACCCCTTCGGTGCCGGAAATGATTCGAAACCAGAAGTTCCAGCACCGAAACCCGCAGCGGGCAATGACCCGTTCGGAGCCGATGACACCAAACCGGCTCCGATGCCGAAACCGGAAATGCCAAAACCCGCAGCGGGCAACGATCCTTTCGGTGCAACCAATGATCCGAAACCAGAAGCCCCCGCCGTGACCAGCGGTGCTAAAGTCACGACCAAGGGTTTGATGGGCATTTTTGGCAGCATGATGAAGTCCATGGCCGAAGGCGATGCACCTCCGGCGGCACCAGCGGGACCGGGAATTGGTCTCGACCTGGGTAAACTTTTCGGCGGCGACGATGCGGAGATGCCTGCTCAGGTTAATCCGGGTTTGCCGGGTGTCCTTCCAGGGATCGGTCCCGAACCGAAAAAGGGAGCAGCCGCTGACGATCCATTCGGCGCACCCGAAGTGATGCCCAAGAAAGGACCGGCCGCGAGTGATGACCCGTTCAAAGATGACGCCGATCAATCGGTTCCGAAGACCGAGAAACCGGCTCCCAAGCCAGCCGACGACGATCCATTTGGAAAGTAAACGCTGAAATAGATGAACTCAATTGAGGGCCGACTTCGCGCGAACCATCGTGCCAGTTCGGCCCTCAATTGTTTTGTTGCATTCCGATAATTGCTGATGAATCCCGCCAGCCGACTTTCAATCAGGTCGGTTGTTTCCCGCCTGAAAGATTCGATCTTTGGAGAGCCTAACAATGGGTCGCCAGTTGCTCCGTAGTCTTGTATCCCTATTGGCATTGGCTGCCGTTGCGGTCGTGGGTGTAGCGAATCCCGTATTCGCTGCACCACCGGCGATTAGCAGACTCTCGTTGCGCGGACTGCAACTCGATGCGACGACGACTCTCGTTGTGGAGGGAAGTGATTTGCTCCCGAATCCGCATTTGTTACTCAACGTGCCGATCAAGAATCAATCGTTGAAAGAAGGCGGAAAACCGAACCGCATCGAACTCGAAGTCACGCTCGAAAAAAAGGAAGTTTCGTCCGGGATCTATTTGGCCCGACTCGTTACGGACGATGGTGTGTCCAATGCCCTGCCGATTGGGATCGACCCTTTACCGCAGGTGCCTTTTGCCGCCGAGATCACAACTTTGCCGGTGGCTCTGCACGGTGCAATTTCGAACAATCAAGTGTTGCGAACGTCGTTCACCGGTCACAAGAACGACGAGGTCGTGATTGAAATCGAGGCCAAGCGTTTTGGCTCGGCCATCAATCCGGTGTTGCATTTGCTCGATTCACGTCGGGCACAGATCGCCTGGGGCCAGGAGCAATCGAACATCGGTGGCGATGCGCGGATCGTGGCGAAACTTCCGAGCGATGGAAAGTACACGATTGAACTTCATGACGCGCTGTATCAGGCGGGAAACGCCAACCTCTTTCGTTTGAAGATCGGACCGTTTAAATTTGCCGATTTCATGCTCCCTTTGGCGATCCCACAGGATTCCGACGTGATCGTACAACTCGTTGGCACCAATTGGAATTTGGCGGACGCCCCCGTTTCGTCGCAAAAAGCCAAAAAGTTGTTCGGCGTCCAGCGGCTGACGGGCTATTCCGACCTTGTCGGTTTTCGACCCGGTTTTCTGGTTAGCGAAATCGCCGAGATTGTTCAGGAACCCGATCCAAAGACGACCAATGTCCCCACTGCGCCGGTCGGAATCAGCAGTCGGTTGACGAAGGGTGTCGAAAACAAACATCAAGTCACGGTGCAACCCGGCAAGAAATTGCGGATCGAAGTTTTTGCCCAGCGGCTCGGTTCACCCCTGGATGGTGTACTATTTGTGCGGGATGAAAAAGGAAGCCAACTTGCAACGTCGGACGATCAGCCGGGCACTTCCGACCCCGGACTTGACTTCACCGTTCCACCGGGCGTCAAGACATTGAATCTGGCCGTCAAAGATGTAGCCGGGCGCAGCGGCGAGAATTTTGTTTATCGTCTCGTCGTGAGTGAGGCAGCGATGAATGATTTCTCGTTGTCCGTGGCCAACGATCACTTACAGATTTATACCGACAGTCCGGCCATTATTCGCGTCGATGCCAACCGCAAGGGATATAACGGTCCGATCAAGCTTTCGATGCCTGATTTATCGACAAACATTTCAACGCGATTTAACGAGATTCCCGCCAATGCTTCGGCGGCACTCGTGGAGATGTTCAACGATTCGGTTTCGATTTTTCCGGAAATTGGCGTGTTCACCATTCAGGGTGAGACCGTCGAATCAAAACCTCGATTTCGTCCGGCTTTGACGCCGGAAAATGCGACGCTGTTGCAACAGCCCTGGTTACGCACCGAGATCGCTTTTGCCACGGCGACCAAGCCGCCGTTCTTCGTCGCCTGGGACACTCCGGCAAGTGACGATGCCTGGTTGCTCGGCACGACGAAAACCTCGAATATCAAGGTTACTCGTAGCTCCGGTGTCAGCGGGGCGGTCCGCTTGTCGCTCATCACCAGTCAAGTCATTCCCAAAAAACCAGCCAAGCCAAAAACGCCGCCGAAAAAAGGTGCCAAGCCCGTTAAGAATGCACCGCCCGCCGAGAAGCCGGACGACGATCTGGACCGAGCATTGCGACTTGAGGAACTCGTCACCGTTCCAGCCGACAAAGTTCAGGACCACGTAAACATCGTCGTGCCGGGCGACTTGCCGCGAATCCCTTACGACATTGCGTTACGGGGCGAACTTCTCTCGGCCGATGGAAAGAGTGTTGTTGCAACGGCTTACACGGGCGTTCGCCGCATCTCTGTGCAGAGTGCGTTTCACGTGGAACTGGTTGGTGAGACGAAAATCGACGCTCGCGCCGGCCTCGGCGAAACGGGAAAGCTCACCGGAAAGATCGTTCGGACCGCTGGCTACAACTCGGCGATTTCACTCACCCTCGAAGGTCTTCCCGATGGTGTTTTTGCGAAATCGCTCGAAGTTCCGGGAGACAAAACCGAATTTGAATTTCCGGTTGCTCTCAATTTCGGTGCCAAGCCGGGCGAATTGAAGGGGGCCAAGCTCGTGGGTCTCAGCGTCGCGACCGAGGACACTCCCACCAGTGTTCGCTCGAACGAAATCGCTCTCATGCTGAAAGTTGTGCCGGGCGAAAAACCACCCGTCATCAAACCGCGAGAACTTTTCGAGGACGATAAAGCCTTCGTCGATTTACTGAATGAAGGGGACGGACAAGCAGTTCTCACGACCGAGGATAAATACTCTGGCACATCGTCGATCAAAGTTTCCGCTGGCCAAAAGTTGAACCCGGCGATTCCCAACTGGTCGATCAAGATTCGCGAAAAACCCGCCGAAGGAGAATTTCGCTTCATTCGTTTTGCCTGGAAGAAATTTAGCGGGACGCAAATTTGCCTGCAATTGAATCACGATGGCCAATGGGGTGCGGTCGAAAACAATCCCGGCAAGTTTCGCTATCACGCGGGGCAGGGCGAGTGCTTTGGCGGCTCGCTGATGGTGGACGAAAAAATCCCGAAGGACTGGACCGTCGTAACCCGCGATCTGTTCGCCGACTTTGGCGAATTCACCTTAACTGGGCTGGCCCTTTCGCCCATCGACGGGGCGTATGGGCTGTACGACCACATCTACTTGGGAACGTCGATTGACGATCTAGATTCGGTTAAGAAATGACAAACGAGCAACGGAATGCAATTGTCATTGTGATTGATGGTTGGCAAACGAACCTGATCGGTTGCTACGGGAATACCTGGATCAAGACGCCGGAACTCGATCAATTGGCCGCTGAATCGTTCATCTTCGATCAGGCTATCCTGGAATCGGTCGAACTCGATGAGGTCTATCGTTCGTGGTGGTCCGAGGAAAAGTCTCTATCTTTGTCGGGTGTGGCGCAACAGGTCATCACCGACGAAGAGAAGCTGACGCGGTTTCTGGCCCACGGTTCAACCGCCGAGCCGATTTTCGTCCCACCACCGAACAAGCGACGCATGGCCGAAGAGATTTCAGAAACGCATTTTGCCAATCTGTTCGCCGTCGCAACCGACTGGCTGCTCGAACCGTCAGCTCCGTTTTGCTTGTGGCTCCATAGTCGTGGTTTGTGGAATCACTGGGATGCTCCCTACAATTTCCGCAAACAATACGCTGACCAGGATGATCCACCTCCGCCCGATCTCGTCGTCCCGCCATCGCGTATTCTCGACGAGAACTTCGATCCGGATGAATTATTAGGATTTCAACAGGCCTACGCGGGACAGGTCGCATTGCTCGATACCTGCTTAGGAACGATGCTCGACACGGTGCGGGAAAAGAGCAACACACTAATCATCGTCGCCGGGTGTCGCGGCTTTCCGCTGGGAGAACATCGGGTCGTCGGTGACGCCCAGCGGAACGCCTTCAGCGAATTGATTCATTTTCCGCTCCTCGTCCGCGATCCAACGGGTCGGGGACAACTTGCCCGAAGTTCGGCTCTTGTAAAACCGAGCGACATTCGCTCGACGTTGACGGAGTGGTTTCGCCCGAATGGTCAATTCATTGATTCATCCCAACCATCGCAAACGACTGGCCTCTGGCCGTTGATTCTCGGCGAGCGAACAGAATTACGCGACCGGATTGCAACGCGGATTGGCGACCAGGAACATTCGCTGCGGACCGTGATGTGGCATTTACGTTCTCTAGGAAGTGACCCGTCGTGTTCGGAGCTTTATGTCAAACCGGACGACCGTTTTGAGGCCAACGACGTCTCGAGTCGTTGCGGTGAGGTCGTCGCCGCCTTGCAGCAAGCAGGCGAGGATTTGGCAAAAGCCCAAACCCAAACCACAGTTCTAACAACGGGTACGGGTGACGCAGACAACTTCCCGCCACTTCCAGAGGCCGCAACGCACGCCGTCGTTTAATCCGGTTTTCACCTCGCGAACATCGATTACCATTGCCCGCGCCGTATTGTGCGTTATTCTAACTCCATGATCCGTCCAATTCTCAATCCGCTCGCACCTCCTTTGCCGCTGCTTATCACCGGAATTTCCGGCGTGGCGGGCTACAACGCCCTCCCCTTTTTTCAACGTCGATTTCCGGGCCAAGTTTTCGGAATTCGGCAGCGGGACAATTGGCGGCTCGCTGGACTGGGCATTTTGGAATGCGACGCCGAGGATCGCGAGACGTTGGCCCAATTGTTCGACACACACCGTTTTGCGTCCGTCCTCGATTGTGCCGGAAATTGTGCGTTGAAATCGTGCGAACTCGATCCACAAATGGCGCGGCGCATCAATGTCGGCGGCGTCCGGACGTTGCTCGATGTGCTGGCCGGACGAAATGTTCGCTTGGTACACTTGTCAATTGACCTTGTCTTTTCGGGATTGGGTCTCGGCAACTATCACGAGGACCATCCGACCGATCCTGTCACCATTTATGGTCAAACGATGGTCGAGGGCGAAGAACTAATCCGCGTGGCCAAACCAGACGCCTGTACGCTCCGCATTTCCTTGCCGATGGGGGTTAGTTTCAATGGTCACGCCGGAGCCATCGATTGGATTCAATCGCGGTTTGCCAAAGATCGGCCCGCCACACTTTATTTTGATGAGATTCGCACACCGACGTATACCGATTGCCTCAATGAATTGTGCGCCGCCGTTCTAGCGAGCGATCTGAGAGGTGTTCTACACGCCGGAGCAAGTAGAAAACTGAGCCTGTTTCAGATCGCTCAAGTCATCAATCGTGTGGGAGGCTACAATCCGCAGCGACTATTGGGGTGCGCGCGACTTCAAGCCGGTCTGATTCCACCGCGAGCGGGTAATGTCGTCCTCGACTCGCGGAGGTTAGCGAATGCCCTGGGCTACAACCCTTTGGACCCTTGGCCTCTTGAAGAGCAATTTGTGCCAACCCATTCCGATTGGCACCACGAAAGGAATCATTTCGTCGGTTCACCCGAACTGCTGGCGCAAGTCCTCTATCGCAATCCCCGCCGAGCGGCGAATCGGGAGTGACAAGAGTTCAAGTGCTGTAACAGATTATCCACTTGAAGTAATCGCATCGGTGCCGAAAGGGTGTTTTGTATCCGCCCCGGATGGGGCGATGGAATGTAGCCACGGGTGAAGCGGGACTCCGCGTAACCCGTGGAACACGACATGTCTTACAAAACCGCCCCGGCAGGGGCGGTGGATTTGTCACGTGGTCGGGGACTATTCATCGAAAACATCTCGCCCGAGGATTTCGATCCCCCGATCACGCAATTGTTTCAAGGGTTTTCATCGAAAATCTTCGGCTCGATGAAATAATATTGCCGCCGGACGATTCAATCGCCCCTGCCGGGGCAGTTTGGGAAGACGCGAATAAATTCCACGGGTTACGCGGGATCCCGCTGCACCCGTGGCTACAGCCCATCGCCCCATCCGGGGCGGGCACAACATTTTATCTTCATTCGGCTAAGAGTTCATTAAATCCTTTTGGCGACATTCGCGGCCTGGGCGATGACCACTGTGTTCGGCAAGGCCGCGAGCCATTTTTCGATGCGGCCGATAATATCTGCCGTCGGTGGGACTTGTCCGATGATCTGAACGGTGTGCTGCGAAATCGCCGCTTGTAGTTCGCACATCTGCCGTTGGATTGAACCTAAGAAATCGGTCATTTCGTCCGGTGATAATTTCCGTCGCATAAGGAGCGATTCAGTCGCCGTGCGCTGGCGGTCCAATTGCACTAAACTCCCCGACTCGGCTTTGTACAGGCGACCGGCGACAAATGCCCGACGAAGCTCCTGGTCGCTGTTGAACTGGTAGACGGGATCGTCACCAAAAAAGAAGCTCGCTGCACCATTGCGGCGAAAGCCGACGACAATTGGATCCGTTCCTGGCGGGATCGTAAACTCGACCCGCTCGACGAGTGCCGTCGCCTCACGCAATAAATCTTCGCGATTAGAATCGTGCAACGCCATCGTATGAAGAACCCGAAAGTCTTTTAGCCCAGTGAGTTGTGGGCCATTCATAAAAAGCACGCCACGATTTCGGCCGGTCAGCCTCTTTCGTCGCGACAAATCGCCGTAAGTCAATAGCCGAGGCGGGACTTGAACCCGCACGAGGGTAACCCCTCCCAGGATTTTAAGTTTGCCGCGACCATTCGGTCACGCTAGACGCACTCGACTCAAAGCGGCTTCTCTCAACGACTTCTGGCTTTTCTCCGTAGGCGGACGTAGACCCGAGTCATCCTGAGCTTGGTAGGTTTTTGGTAGGTCGCTGAAGACTGAAGGTTGCCTCCATTCTCGTTCCGGCTTGTCACCAATCACAGCCGTAATAGCGTCCGTCTGACTTTTTTTCTTGCTATTTGTGGTGGTTTTTG
>JAYUFG010000555.1:0-3251 GCA_043738845.1 Planctomycetaceae bacterium | reverse complement strand
GACTGGGCTTTTGATCGGCGGCGGCGGGTTTTCTCGCGAGAACCGCGTCGAGTGCTTGGCGGAGATCGACGCCGGTGACGGGTTTGCCAGAGTCGGGTCGGCTGTCGTCCATTTGCCCACGATAGACCAGCTTTTGCTGGCCGTCGAAGACATAAAAGTCGGGTGTGCAGGCGGCGCGATAGGCTTGCGCCACCGACTGCGACTCGTCGTACAGATACGGAAATGTGTAACCCCGGTTTTCGACCTCGGCGACCATTTGCTCCGGCGAGTCGGCCGGATGTGCGGAAACGTCGTTGGAACTGATCGCGACGACGGCGACCCCTTTGGCCTGATACTCGTTCGCTAATTCAGCGAGTCCCGCCGCGACGTGCTTGACATAAGGACAGTGATTGCACATGAAGATCACGAGCAACGCAGGCGACTTCGCAAAGTCCGACAACGAGACGGTTGAACCATCGACATTCGGCAACGAAAAATCGGGAGCAATCGTCCCCAGCGGGAGCATGGTGCTAAGAGTACGGACCATTTTTATAGTTCCTTGAGCGTGATGAATAAGATGAATAAGTCGTATATTATGGGGCGTCGAGCGAAAACCCGTCGTGTGGACAAAGTGTACTCACCTAAATAGTTCCACGACATTCGAACGGACGGCCCATTTTACGCAGAAGGTCGAACGAACGAAAGGACCATTCCAACCTGTTCAAGAATGCAGGAGACGTTCCAACACATTGTGGACCTCCGCGTTTTCTCTGTTGCCGACTCGTATCTCGGTGGCTAATTTTCTTCGTCGGAATTGAGTGTCGGCATGAATCCTTCAGGCGGGGCGAAGCCGATAGCAAGCAAGGAATTAGCCACCGAGATACGAGAGACCCAAGAGAACGTAGTCGGCGACCAACCGCCACCGTTCAAGAATCGCCGTTCAAGAATCGCCGAAATAGTACGACGGAAAAACGACCGAGTTCTATCGTTCGCGGAACGTGATGCGGCCTTTGGTCAAGTCATACGGAGAGAGTTCGACTTTGACCTTGTCGCCCGGCACAATACGAATGAAGTTCTTACGCATCCGGCCGGCGACGTGCGCAATGACCAAGTGGCCCCCTTCGATTTGTACACGAAAGCGGGTGTTCGCCAGTGCTTGTTGCACGACGCCGTCAACTTCAAGTCCTTCTTCTTTTTCTTTTTGCGCCACAAGCAGCTCCGAACGGTCAAAAAAACGGGAAACAGATTCTGATTTTGCGAGTTTCTGATTGTACCATTTCGGCTTTTTTCGTCCAGCCCAAGATTAGGATTTCTAATGGTCGGCAGTGCAAATCCTCGCGCTCGTCGAGATCGGGGCGTCCTTCATCGGACTATGGCGTCCCCTTTCGCCTGAAATTCTCAACCGGTATACTGCCACGTCCCGAATTTCCCCTCACTCTTCGACCCTCCCACGCCACGAATTCATGCCCAAGTACGTCGTTCGACATGGCGCGATGCGCTCCTTGGGAATTTGCACCACCCGTGACAGCGACGCTTACACGCGGGGGACCAGGGTCGTCGTCCGGACGGATCGCGGTCTTGAGGCGGGTGAAGTATTGTGCGAGGCGACCGAAGACGCCGTCAAACATCTCCGCGAGCCAACGAGCGGACAAATCCTGCGGCCGATGTCGGCCAACGATTCCATCGAAGCCTCGAAAATGCACCGTCAAGAACGTCATGAGTTCGACGTTTGTGAACGACATATTAGGACGCTCGACTTGCCCATGAAACTGGTCGATGTGGAACATGTCTTCGGCGGAGAGCGGGTGGTTGTGTATTACCTTTCTGAAGTTCGCGTCGATTTTCGTGAGTTGGTCAAGAACTTGGCGGGAGAATTTCAAACGCGGATCGAGATGCGGCAGATCGGCGTCCGCGACGAGGCCAAACTTCTCGCCGACTACGGCGACTGTGGCAAGCCGGTCTGTTGCAACACGCATTTGTCGGAGATGCCCCCCGTCTCGATGCGGATGGCGAAACTGCAAAAAGCGACGCTCGACCCGACGAAAATTTCCGGACGCTGCGGCCGTTTGAAGTGCTGCTTGCGGTACGAATACGACACTTACGAGGCGTTGGAAAAAGACTTGCCCGCGATTGGGGCCGAGATCATTACGAACAAAGGTCGCGGTCGAGTTCTCGCGCAGGAAATTTTGGCGGGCCAAGTTTTGGTGGAGATGGAAGACCGCCGCCGAGTGCTGGTCGAAACGGCCGATATTGTGACCGTCCTTTCTAAAGGGGCCAAGCCTGACCGCGATAAAGAATAGGATTCAGCCAGCCATGTCCGAAGAATCCGCCATTACGAAACTCTTGCGCGAAGACAAGCGATTCAAGCTTGATGCTTACGTCCTGGTCTATGAGGGCTTGGCCTACGCTCAAAAAGTCTTGGTCTGGGGGCACGAACGTCCGCAGGCAGAGATCGACCTTTCCACGAAGTCCAAGACGAAGCGTGCCAAAAAAGATCAGCCCGACCAGGAGCCGGAACGCCATCTGACGGGTCAAGAACTGTGCGAGGCCATTCGACTGTATGCACTTGAACAGTATGGCATGATGGCGCGACGGGTGCTGAACAGCCTGGGCATTTTTCGGACGGGCGATTTCGGCGAGATTGTGTACAATCTCATTCGGATTGGCGAGATGGGGAAAACGAAGGAAGACCGCCGCGAGGACTTCGACGACGTGTACGATTTTGAAGAAGGTTTGGATCGAGCATTTAAGATTGAGTTACCGAAGCGGTAGAGTACAAGCGACATCCTGCCGTTTTTAATACGCAGCAAGGTGCCGCATGTACGATTGGGCCGAGTATCGGATGGAATCGCACGCCCAAAATGACAACGCCGATTGCGACAAATACTCTGGCAAAATTCGACGATGAGCAAAAACTCCCGCCGTGATTCTCGAAAAGCTGCTCGCTCCTCTGCGGAACCGAAGGAGGCGCAAGCACTTGCGCCGCTTCCCGCCCGTCGCCGTTGGTTTTTGATCGCGATGACCGTCGCCTTGGTCGTCTGGATGGGAATCTTGCTGTCTCTCGCGATAGTTTCGTGGCGAACGTGGAAGTAGTATAATGAAGGACCGCTTAGCGGAACCAGCGAAACATTGAACAACGAACGGTTAGCAGCTAGCAAGCACCACTCACTAAACCCAGGGCAATCGCACGTCAAAACCCCTGTTTATTTGGCCTAAATTTCTCAAGCTGTGTTGCTAGCAGTGGATTTTTTCATCTTCCGAAACGAAAAACC
>JAYUFG010000554.1:0-8580 GCA_043738845.1 Planctomycetaceae bacterium | reverse complement strand
ATTCGGCGACGACGGATTCGGCGCATAGATCGTCAATTCACGGATGAGCGGCGGACCCGATGTGTTCACAGGCGTGCCTGTCGGATGCCAAATCACCAGCGTGTCGGGATAGTCATACGATCCAATTGTCGCGGAAACAAGGATCGCCCCCGGCACTGTTTCACTCGCGTGCGCATCTTGAAACTTACGGTTGATCCGTTCCATCACGACCCGAGCGTGTTGCGTGGCATTTCCATATCCTTCGCAATGGTCCGACGCAATCTGCACACCCCGGGTCATCGACGCCAAACCCACCATCACAAACGACATCACCGCCATCGCGGTCATCAATTCCACCAGCGTCATCGCGCAGCGGGCCACCTGCCGAACTAAATGTCGGTGAACAGTTCCATCCGAATTCAACCATTGTTTATTCATCAAATTACTACACCTAATTTCTCAACATTCCTCTCCGTGTCCTCCGTGACCCCGTGGTGCATAAAAATTTCACGCCGGTCAAATTCACCACGGAGTCACGGAGGACACGGAGAAAGCTATTTGTGTAACTCGTTTCGTCACTACCTATTTCTACTTGCGCGCTAACTGCCTCTTCATTCCTCATTCCTCATTCATCGTTCATCATTCATCATTCATCATTCATCATTTCCCCTACGGTGCTGCCACATACGCAAAGACCTGCTTCAACGTCGTGATCGGTCGCAGCCCCAACACCGGATCGTCGTACTTGATCCGCACCTCGACGCAGCGAAAATCGCTCGTGTTTGTGCCGGTCAGTTTCACCGCTTGGTCCGTATTGCTCACGTAGTACACGTCCACTTCCTGCCGCCAGCGCGTGAAATAACTGTTCGTCGCGTTCAGGGCCGGATTGCGTGTTCCGCCCGTTCCGTTGTCGGTTCCGAGCGTCACGCCAAATGGGTCTTTTGCCGGTTCGGTCCGCAGGCCGTTGTAGGAAGCCAGATTCGAGTAGCCCGAACGACCGAACCCAAGAGTGTCGCTCGAGTTTGCCCCCAGCGGCGTATCGTACGGGCTGTTTTTCGTTGCGCAATAAAACTTTTCCGAGATTTCGCTCATTAGTTGCTGGGCCATGCCCAACCCAATTGTCTGATCCGTCGCGTTAGCCGTGTTCTGCAAAGCCGAACTCATGCCCAACAAGACTGCGCTTCCCGCCACGGCGGTGATCGTAATTGCCACCATCGACTCGACGAGCGTGAAGCCGCGAGCCGAATGGCGCGACGAACTTCGATGATAAAGAATCGTGTCACACACAGGCATAACGGGACGGTGAAAGCAAACCTCCGCGCGTACAATTCGCGCAGCAACACCACAAGGATACGTTATGCAGAGAAATCTGCCCGAGTTTGCGTTATGACGATGGTAGGAAATATGCGGGCGGTGAAAGAAATGACGAATGACTAAACCAAAATGTCAAATGACGAAAAGCGGATGTCCCTCATTTGTCATTTGACATTTTGTCATTCGTCATTCGTCATTCGCATCCCCCAATCCAACCCCACATCAAACCACATCGCCGAATGCGTCAACGCTCCAACACTGATTCGATCCACGCCCGACAGCGCAATCTCAGCGACGGTTTCCAGATTCACTCCGCCGGACGCCTCCAATTGCACGTCGGCAAAGGTCGCGTCCCGCCGCCCGACAGCCGCACACAATTGTGCCGGGTTCATGTTGTCGAGCAACACGATGTTCGGCCGAACGGGCAGAACGTCCTCCAACTGTTCCAGCGAATCGACTTCAATCTCGATGAGAAAGTTCGCCCGGCGCTCCGGCGGCAAGGTCTCGGCCACAAACCGCCGCGCAGCAAGAACCGCATCGGCGGGCGAGAAGTGGGTGACACCCAATCCCGCGGCACCGAATGCCAAATGATTGTCCTTAATCAAAATCGCGTCGTATAAACCGGTCCGATGGTTTCGCCCGCCCCCGCACCGCACGGCGTACTTTTCCAAACGACGAAAGCCGGGCGTCGTTTTCCGCGTGTCATAAATTTTAGCCTTCGTTCCAAGCACCGCAGCGACATATTGACCCGTCAGCGTCGCGACTCCCGACAGATGGCCGACGAAATTCAGAACCAGCCGCTCGGCGGTCAGTAAACTGCGAGCTGGCCCGGAAATCGTCGCGACCGCTTGTCCCGCCACGACCGCATCACCATCGCGAACGTTTGCTGTCCAGGTAACGCTGCGGTCCATTTCGGCCAAGACCAATTCAGCGGCGGGCAATCCGGCGATGATGCCCGGCTTGCGGGCGACAATCGTGGCGATGGCCCGACTCTCGGACGCGACGAGCGAAACAGTCGTCCAATCATGTTCACGGTCGAGGTCTTCGCGAATCCCGAGCCGAATCAATTGCCGACAGTCCTCAGCGATCGCGTCATTCCAATTAACCTGCGTAAAATCATGCGACATGGGATTGAGTCAAATTATTGTTTCAGTCGGTGGAATATTTTTTGTGCATTGGACGCGCTGCGGCGTCTCGGTTTTGCAATAATCGTTTCGCCGGGCCGCGCAAGCGAAGTGGAAAACTCACAAAAACAGCGATCTATTCAAGTTAAACCGGGAAGTTAATTTGAGCCAATCCCAAAGGTCGAAGTCCACCGTTTCCGCACGGGGACGCCTGTCGAAGCAGCGTGATGGTACGTTGGGGGAAGTTTCGGGATGATCGCTTAAGGGATGCGGTCTACGGTTTGTCAAACGATTCGATCAATCGTTGTTTTTCTTCATCGAGCGACAAAGGCAGGTACGTCGCCAAGGCGGTCAGCTTGGCCTCCAGAGATTTCACACTGTTCGATTCACCTGTGGCGGGCTTTTTGTCGTCCTGCTCGCGTTGGTCGAGGATTTTTTCCTTGGCCTTGAGTTGGTTGAGCGTCCCGGCGATTTTTCCCGACTCCGCCCGATATTTTTGGGCGGCACTGTTGGCCTTGGCTTGAAGCTGGTTATATTCGCCTTGCAATTTGCTGTACTGAGTCTGCAATTTCGTCAACTCTTGCTTATCGTTGGCGACTGAATTGCGAATGCTGGTGGCGGTGGATCGCAATTGGGCTGCTTTGGCTTTGTCCGAGGTGCTGCTGGCCTGCGACTCTTGGGAACTGGCGTTTTTTTCGGCGTTTTGAATTTTCGTGTTGAGCGGTTTTTCCTTGGCGGCAAGGCCGTCGCCTTCCGCCTTAAGAGGTGTCATTTCCTTTTTCAGTTTCTGTTCTTCAGAGTCCAACGCCGATTTCGCAGCGGTCAATTCGTCCTCCAGTTTCTTTTCGTCACTTTTGAGTGCGGCTCGTTCCGATGCAACCTTGGGTTGATCTTCCGACTTATGTTTGGCCTCTTCTTTCTTAGCGTCCTCTTGCTGTTTGTCCTTTTGCGATTTCAGATCGGAAAACTGTTTGAGAATTTCTTTGCGACCGTTGTCGAAAATTGTCCGCCGCGACTCACTTAACGAATCGCGGACCATTTTTTCCGCGTCCTTAAGCTGGCTTTCCGGGATATTGTCCGGTGCCGGGCCAGCCAGGAAACCGAACATCTTTCCCAACAACGTGACAGCCTCCGTCACCGCTGGTGAATCCTTCGATCCGCTCTCCGTCGCTGGCAACTGCTTCGCCAAGGCCGACATGTTGCTCAAGGTGGCCGAGTAATCTCGTAGATAGGCTGTCAACCAGACGAGTGTTTTTCGCGCAGCCAATTCTTGCGGGTTCTTGGCTACAATTTCCTCGAGCGTCGCGCGAGCTTCTTTGAACTTGCGACCTTTAAGTTGCACGAGCGCGTAGGCATATTGCGGTCGAACATCCTCGGCGGCGGCGTCATGCGCTCGGGTCAAATGGGCGTCCGCCTGTGCCAGAGCGGCGTCCGTTCCCGACCAACCATCGTTCAGGATGGCAATTGTTTCGGTGGCCAGAACGCCGTCGGCAGCGCGAACAAGGTTCAGCCCGCTTAGTAGGAAAGTAACTGCGAAAATAGCCGCCAAACGTAGGGTACGCATCCATACGTACCTGGAATCATTTGCATCCCGAAAATTGGTACGCACAGGTGCGTACCCTACGGTTGTAAAAAACGGAGTGTTCCGTCCAAAATGCTTTGCCGACTTTCTCATAACCGTCTCCTGATCGTGCCATTGGCGTGGATTGAATTGCCAACGGACATCTTAACCGGTTGTCAGGCAGGATGCAAAATACGAGAGGAGTTTTCTGGAATTTGCCAGTAATTTGCAACCAAGAAGTTTAGTGTTTGCCGCACGAAAACCTGGGCATCTCGCGGATTACACTTCCAGTGCCACCTGCGCAGCTGCAATCGTCGCGTCGATGTCGGATTCGGTGTGTGCGGCGGAGACGAAGAGGGCTTCGTACTGGCTACAGGGGAAGTAGATGCCCTGCTCGATGAGCGACCAAAAGAATTTCGCATATTGGGCGGTGTCGCAACGGGCGGCGATGTCCCAACTTGTGATCGGTTCGCCGTGGAAGAAGAGGGTCATCATGCTGCCGACGCGGGCGACGGTGTGCGGAATGTTGGCACTCCTGGCGGCAGATTGAATGCCAGCGGCCAGACGTTGCGAAAGTTGTTCTAGGCGGGGATAAGGATTTTCATCGCGGAGGATTTTCAGTGTGGCGATTCCCGCCGCCGTTGCGAGGGGATTTCCGCTGAGCGTGCCCGCTTGAAAAACTTTGCCCGCCGGAAGAACGTGCTGCATGATCTCGCGTCGTCCGCCATAGGCCCCGACGGGGAGTCCACCACCGACGATTTTGCCGAGCGTCGTGAGGTCGGGCTGAATGTTGAGAATTGATTGTGCCCCTCCGAACGCGACCCGAAAGCCGGTCATCACTTCGTCACAGATTAACAACGCTCCATGTTGTTGCGTAAGGTTCCGCAAGGCAGCAAGAAATTCCGGCGATGGAATCACCGTGCCCATGTTGCCAACGATGGGTTCAAAAATCACGCCCGCGATTTTTGAACCATGTTTTTGAAAGGCAGTTTCTAACGTGGCCGGATCATTGTACGGCAGAACGAGCGTGTCCTTGGTCGTGCCTTGCGTTACGCCAGGTGAATTGGGAACGCCCAGCGTGGCGGCGGAACTTCCGGCGGAAACGAGCAGGCTATCGACGTGACCGTGATAATTGCCCGCGAATTTTACAATGACGTCGCGGTTGGTGAACCCTCTGGCGAGACGGATCGCGCTCATGGTCGCTTCGGTACCGGAATTGACGAGCCGGACCATCTCGACCGAGGGGACGGCCGAAATAATCATTTCGGCCAATTCACTTTCAGCTTCGGTCGGGGCACCAAAACTGGTGCCGCGGACGATTGCTTCTTGCAACGCCGAAGTTACCTGCGGATGCGCATGACCAAGGATCATCGGTCCCCAGGAGGCGATGTAATCGAGGTAACGATTGCCGTCGATGTCCCATAAATAGGCCCCTTCGCCGCGACGGAAGAAAATCGGCTCGCCGCCGACGCCGCCGAATGCGCGAGCCGGACTATTCACACCACCCGGCAAGAGATTCTTCGCTCGCGCAAAGGCTTGGTGGCTTTTTTCGCGAGATGTTTTTTCAGACGTCATGGTTTGATTCACCTATTGCAGCGGGATTGCGAACGAACTCGTTTACATCGCGAATTCTGGCTGGGCGATGGGGTTCGTCAAACGGTCCTTATATTAGCCCCTATGTGCATCATTTCAAAGTGTAGAGTCGTTCGTTCTCCATTTTCCGGCCTCTTGGATTATTGGTTGCCATCCGTTATCCTGTCGCAATTCTATACGCCCGCATTAACAACTATTTGATCGCTTCACCAACTCGTAATTTTTTTCCGCCTTCATCTAACCCGATTGTTTCCATGACGTCTGAACTCCCCGCCGTACTGCTTTACACCGACGGCGGATGCAGTGGAAATCCGGGGCCGGGCGGTTGGGCGTTTATTCTGCGACACCCAGCGACTGGCAAGGAACTTGAGCGGGCGGGTGCCGAGGAAGTAACTACGAACAACCGCATGGAGCTTGTCGCGGTCATCGAAGGATTGTTGGCCCTCAAAAAGCCGACGTTCGTCGAGCTCTTCACCGACAGCGTGTACGTCGGCAAAGGACTTAGCGAGTGGATGGTCAAGTGGAAAGCCAACGGCTGGCGACGAAAAGACGGGACCAAATGGGTCGATGTCAAAAACGACGACCTGTGGCGCAAACTCGATGAACTTCTCACGACACACAAACTCAAATATACCCGCGTCGCTGGCCACAGCGGCCATCCGGAAAATGATCGTTGCGACGAATTGGCGGTCGCCGCGTATCAGAAATTTTTGTAGTTGGAATTGTATCTTCTTTGGCGATGCCGTTTTTCCTGACAATAATATCGGCAGCGAGTCGCCATCGAACGCTTGTCGGTCCGGCAAAGCCTGACGTAAACCTCCCAATCGCGCGCGACAAGCAAGCCGCCACTTGCTATCACCTTTCAAAATTGTTTTTGCGCCAAGTTTTCATTTGCCGAATCGCAACACAGCCGATACGATCAGGGCTAGAACAGGGGAGCGCGTTCTCCACGCGCATTATCTTTTCTTCAAAGGAGAGTTGCATGTCTCGTGTTAAGTGTTTTTTGTTGACGGCGTTCGCTGTCGCGGTGGTCGGGTCTTACGGCCCAGAGGCGTTTGCCCAAAGGACTTGTGTCAAAGGTACCAGCGGTACGACGGGCACAACGACCAATCCGTTCGCATTGTCGAAGGACCAGCGTTCGCAGTTGCGAACAGCCTTGCCGACGCTGGGTTCAGCATGGTTTGATTTTTGGAAGACGGCCAATTCGACGCTCACTTCGACAGAGTTGTCGGCGTTGCGTCAGCAGATCGGCGCGCAGCTCGCAACGTTGCGAACGGCCACCGATTGGGCGTCGTATTTCTCGATTTGGGATACGGTCTATGCCCAACTCAGTGCGGCCGTCACTGCCAAGGCCGACGCGACGTTGACGACCAAGTTCACAACGCTAAAGGCCGCTTACGATTCGGTCAAGCTCATCATTGTTCCCATCACAGTAGGTTAGTGATCACCACTTCTCGTTCCACTACGAACGAGGGACCATAACCGAATGGATTCAACTCAGGTTCAGCCAACGCCCGGCGGGGTAACTCGTCGGGCGTTGCGTTTTAATCGACACTGGATTTATCGACACCGCTTGCCCTGATCGGCGTTGGCAAACGGTCAAAACTTCTGTCGCCCGGAAAGAGCGTCGGCCAAAATCTCTTTATTGGCAAATTCCAAAACGCTGCCAGTCGTGATGCCCCGCGCGAGCCGTGTCAAATTCAAATCGGCAACATCGGCCAGTTGGTGCGAGATATACAGGGCCGTGCCGTCGCCCTCGAGCGTCGGGTTCGTGCCCATGATGATCTCACGAAATTTTTCTGCCCGCACGCGCTTCACCAGATGGTCGATCGTGAGTTGATCGGGACTGATTCCTTCTAACGGCGCGACGCGACCCAGCAGGACGTGATACAAACCCTTGAACACGCCCGCCTGTTCGAGTGCGATCAGATCGCGCGGTTGTTCGACGATGCAGAGCAGGCCGCGGTCCCGTTTCGGGTCGCGACAAATTTCGCACAATTCCTGCTCAGCCAAATTGTAACAGGTGTTGCAATAGCGAACATTTTCTTTGACGTTGCGAATCGCGTCGGCTAACCCGAGAGCCTCGGTCTTATGAATTCGCAACAGGTGATAGGCAATCCGCTCCGCCGATTTTTTCCCAATGCCGGGCAGCTTAGCCAACTCATCGATCAGGCGTGTTACCGAATCAGATAGCATGTGAACGTCGTGCCAATCAAAGGAGGATTTGTCCGGTCCGAATTCTGGTTCGTCCCAATTCTGCTAGAGATTTTAGCAGGCCGGTCGATGTTTGGGGAGTCGAAGTGTTTTGGTTCAAAAAACGCCCCTAATGAATTTTAGACTATTGTCGTAACACGGACGTCGTTTGCTCCGCAAAAGAACGTCCTTCCGCGAAGCAAAAGACGACAATAATTAGCGTTCCGATCCTTAGCCATACTCGTGAACCTCATCATCGGTTAGAATTTGTACCACTTTCTTTCGCGATGTTCATTTTTTCACGACATTCCGTTGTACCGTGCAAATTTCCGCGTCACGTTCTCCGCACGAGAGACGTTCAGGCTTTGGTTCACGGAACAAACCAAAGCATTTCACCGTTTGACTCGCACACTACAAAATCGCACGCCGAACTTGATGGATATATCGCCTTGGCAACATGAGCATGTTTTCGACCGCGGAAATCCGTTGGGAGAGAAAAATACGTGGCGAGTCGTGGCACTTACGGTAGTGATGATGGTCGTCGAAATCGTCGCCGGAATCGTCTTCGGTTCGCAAGCCCTCGAAGCCGACGGTTGGCACATGGGAACGCACGTCGTCGCTCTCGGCACGACGGCTCTCTCCTATCTCTTGGCCCGGCGATACGCGAAGGATCACCGTTTTGCCTTTGGTACCTGGAAAATCGAGGTCTTGGGGGGCTTTGCCAGCGCGATCGTGTTGGGCATCGTTGCGATCTTAATCATCGCCGAAAGCGTGAAGGTGCTCGTCACGCCCATTGAAATTCATTGCGACGAACAG
>JAYUFG010000553.1:0-8586 GCA_043738845.1 Planctomycetaceae bacterium | reverse complement strand
TTAAACCTAACGCTTTCCACGGCGAATGGAACTATGAGATTCATCCGAAACATATATAACTCATTCCAGTAACTTATTGTCGCGCGGCTCCTAAGGCTCAGTCAGTCTGCCGTCGCCACGATTCTGGTGCGGCTCATCGCGCAAATGCAGCTGACAATACAGCGATCTGACTGGCGAAGTCGTGGTGACATCGATGCGTCGCCCCCCGTGGAAGTTCTGGAGCGGTTGTTGCCACTTGTAGTTCAAACCTCCAAGCACTTTGCCGAACTGGAACAACTTCGGGCTGGCACAGATCGGTTCCGCGAGCTTGCCCGTGCCAAAAAAATCGACAACGATCGGGCACTTCAATTCGCGAGTGGTGTTTCAGTTGAGGAACAGGAGAAGACGAACGCTACGCCGCCGACCGTAACTCACAGCGTCGCCTGCCCGCTTTGGCAACTCGGCGACGGACCACTCGACGATCAGAGCATGGAACGTTGGCTTTATTCCGCGACCCAATTCGAGCCGCTTGAGTCAGTTTTTGCGGAATACTTGTCGAGCATGGATTTAACCCCGGGAGGCCTTTCGCAACAGGACGTGTACATGCCAAACGCTCCGCAGGTCCAACCCCAACCGCTACCGGCACAGCCGGAATCGCCATCGGCCGCAGCACCAATCGCAAAGGTCACGCCAGCGGCTAACGCAGCAACGGATCAATCGCTCGCGACGGATTCTGCAACGGTACCGCTCGTGGCCGAAAACCAGGAGACCGCACCATGCCTCAAGGTAAAGGCAGGCTGACCGCAGCCACAGAATCACTGCCCAACGAGATTCCGGCCCTTCCCGCACTCGAGCAGCGTTGGCAGGCATTGTCGGCCAAGATTCTCTCCGTGAGCCACCTGTTGGCACATAAAGGTACTCTGACATCGCGACGGTCCGGCGAGCGACGTGTCTGGTCGATCCGGTTTTACGAGCAGCAGGAGGGCGGTAGCCGTTGCCAGCGAGCAATCTACATCGGCGATCATCCCGAGTTGATCGACCGTGCCCAGCAGCTTTTGGCGTCCCTTCGTAGCGAAGCCCAGGCACTGGACGAGGTCGAAACTCTCGCCCGAGCCGCCGAGCGCATCACCCGGCTCGCCCTGCGTCACAGTGGTCGTTCGGTTGGACCTCGCAGACTAAGCACCTTGAACCTGCCGCCGGAAGTTGGAGCAGACAAATGAGCGATCGGAGAACTTTTCTTGGCCGACTCCGGAACCGGCGACCGCGTTTTGGCAAGATAGGCGACATAGAGCGCGGCCAATGTCGCATAGTTTACATTCGGCCGAATGTAAACTTTTCACGTAAGGGAACGCAGTAAGACTCTTGTAATGAGGGCAACCGATGGGCGCATTGCAAGAACAGGCGTTGTGTTTGTCATGTCGCTGGGTACGATAGCCAAACCCGCGTTGCTCGATCAGTTGGGGCATGGCCCTTCGCACTCACGCCAACGGCTTTAGTTCGGAAATCGCGTGACGTCCCAGTCGGGTTAGCAAAAAATAATTCGCTAAGCCGATGGCCGATTTTGCCGCGAACTTTCCAATGATCTTCTGCATGATTCCTGGGTAGAACTCTCCGATGATCGAATCGAATGTTCTTTCGGCGTATGGCTCCAAGTCTTCCATTCCGCCCGCCATAAAGGCGTTGAAGAACACGCGGACGAGAAGGGAGATCGTACCCACTGTGCCGACACGCACGTTGTAGATGCGACACAGATCGCGCATAAGCACGAATGACCAATACAATGCGAGCAATGTATTGACAAGCGGGTTGGGTGAAGTCGCCGTCTTCAACCCCACCCAACGGGCGCACTTCGTTATACTAGTGGCCGCGGCTTCGTCCAGAACGGATTGAAACTGAAACTCGTACTCTTTGATCCAACCTATCGGGTTTCCTTTCAATTCAGACGACTCAAGTCGCTTCTTCCCCTTTCGCAGTTTGTTGAGTTGAACTTCGGTCAATAGATCAGCAGTATCCGCTTTTCGATTTGGCGGACCCTCCATGTGGTCGACAGAATCGACAGGAGCAGGACGTGCGACTGCTTGAAGCGGATAGGTTTCAACAAATTCCAAAAGAATTTGTTGCCCCGCCTTACGCCTGTTCCGAGTTGTTTTTCTTATTGCGGCGAGTTGGCTTAAGGTCTCAATGTCCTTTCCGCGAACCTGTCGATTGATCCGCAGTCGAAAATATCCTCGCGTCAATCGCCAACCCGCCAGAACGACCATTGCCACAAAAATGCCTAAAACCACCAATCCCGGCAAGGTCATCCATGCCGGAAGAACGGCAAGACTAGCTGCCACCGCCAATAGTTGACTGTAAATATAGATTAAGAGAAGGCCGCCGAAACCCATGGCAACGGCGATGACGACCGGGCCGAAAACGGAACGGAGTTGGTTTGCAAACTCCCATTCGTTCGTTTCCGGCAAGAGCTCGTTGCCGTCGTTGTCGGGATTTTGTTTGCGGGTTTGCTTATGGGGATCCGCAGTCGTGGCGGATGGAACCACGCGCACCACCGCCTCTCGGCGGCCTGGGCGCCCACAAGTGCCCGTTGAATGTTCCAGGGCCAACGGATTCGTCGTCGAGCTAGCCGCTTGTTGACCTTCGAGGTCCGCCAGTTCCTGGCTTACGTCATTGGTGACGGTCTTCTGTTCAGTCGGACAAGGCAAGGTTTCTGGCAAAGTCGGTGGTGGTAGCTCGACCCCCAGGACGGGCGGCGAATCAGATGCAACACGTGTCGGTTCAGGCGGCGGAACTCTTTTGAGATTTTGAGAATCACCATGATCTTGAATCACTGACTCACCCTCCGGAACAATTCGCGTTCCTTCTGGCGACGCCGGTCTTTTTCTTTGCGGATTTGGTTTAGGTCCGTGTCCCATGGTTTCCAAACTTTCCTTTTAAAACTATGCCACTGCTAACGTCGCGCTACCATCCCGCAGCAAAACGAAAAACCGCGTCCAGATCGATATGACTTGGCGAAGCGTTGAAGACCTTTGGCATTTCTGGCCACACACGATCGATTTGGAATTGGTTCGGATCCCATACCTGTGGCCAATGTTCCCCGTCGGCCCAGTCTTCGGGAATGCGATCTATTTCATACCGTTCTGCGGCACCTGGCGGCACGCCTTTTCGGCAGATTCGCCCGGACAATTGTCCATCGAAAAAGGTCGTGGAGCGAATGGCCGCACAGGCAAAGTACTGGCTTTGAATTCCAGGTATGCTCGTCAAATGTGGTCCACACAACTTCTCAACAAGAGAACTCAGAATCTCGCGGTCCTCGGGATGAAAACGATCACATTGTGACGCTGCCACGGCGATTCGCCGAATTCGTGGACTCCATCCCAAGCAATTGAACATTGCCTGAAAGACGTTGCCACCCGGCCTCACAGCATCGATGACCTGTTTGACGAAAGTGTCCAGATCCGCCATTTGCTCGTGACCACTCATAAGGGCGTCCGCTAAATCGAATAGCATGACGATTCCGTCGCAGCGACCGAGTTGCTCAAAGATCGGCACAACGATTTGTTTTCGATACTCGTTGTATCGCTTTTCAAAACACTGAACCAGTTCGGGGCTGTCCTTCCAATATCGCTTTTCCAAAGGAGCGAACTCGTTGTCGCGAAGACCGGAACAGCGACCTTTGGCCACTTGCTCGATGATCAGATCCTGCCGGATATTGCCTGGGCCAACCTGTTTGTAGAGTTCGTCCTGCAATTCGACGGCCGTTTTGCCCCTATCGTCCAATATAAAAAACGAGGGACTCGCGTAAATATGCCACCGATTTGTCAGCTCAGCAAGGACCAGTTTGTATGCGTCGATGATTGCGCCTTCCGTCGTCATCTTAACATCGTCGGCCTGTAACAATCGCTGGTACGCTTGTACTTTGTTCAGCTTGCCCATTCCGTTCTGGCCGTTGTGCATCGGAGCGGCCGATGCCAGCCATTCCAATTGTTGATGTGACCATTCATAAAAATCGTTGTGCATCATCGCTGCGTCGGCAAATCGCTCGCCGGGAAAGTCGAGGAGCGTGAGTTGACATTGGTGAAACCACCAGTTGCTCAATTTGAGTTTGAGGCGGTATTGTGAGCGATCGACGCTTTTTGCTGGCCACGAGCTATTGTTGGCGATCGTCGTAAAATACTGTTTGAAGGGGAACTCATCCCAGTCACGATCGCGACGATTGCGGTGTCGTTTTTTCCGGGTATCTCCAAAGGTATCTCCGGCCGTCCAGAAACGACAACAGACGCCGAGGCGTCTGTTGTGTAAGTCGTTATTATGCAATGACTTAAGTTCTAGTCGGGGCGACATGATTTGAACATGCGACCTCTGCGTCCCGAACGCAGCGCTCTAGCCAGGCTGAGCTACGCCCCGGAGGGAATTGGAAAAAAGTGATGGAAAGTTGCTGGCCATCGGTTCCAGAATTCAAAACCGCCGAACAAAATCGCTTCTCGAAGGCCAAAATTCCGTCGCCGTTCCAAATCTCCGCTGCAAAATACTCATTCACTGTAACATCTTGACGGCAACTCTTGACCGTGACATCGTCGCCATCTTGCGAATGCCACATCGCATGAAATTAGGACATCCAGTGAATGCGGGAAGTTCGCATTGTACCTGGACAAGATACCCGGTCAACACCATTCGCGACTTTTATCCACCGTCTCCTCGGTCCCAAAGGCATGTCAGCATTGAGGTTACAACCTAACCGCACAAACCTTGCCCCCGGAACGAGTGCGATTCGGAAAGAAAACGCACAGAGATAAAATTCAACCAACGGAGGATTTGCGAAGGACAATCGCCCACTTCGCAAAAACTATTTCCCGATCCGATACAAATCCGTTTTCGTTCGCACGAATAGTGAACTGTCACTCACGGCGGGCGACGACATAAATCCGTTCGCCAACTTGTTAGTACCTATGAGGCGAAATTCTTTCGGGTTAGCTTCGATCACAGGACAGTCGCCATCTTGGTCAAAGAGATAAATTTTTCCGTCGATATAAACCGGTGAGGCCGAATACAAACCGCCCACCCGGTGCGACCATTTTGCTTCGCCCGTCTTGGCATTGAGACAACTGGCGACTCCCTTGTCGTCAATGAAGTACAAAAAGTCACCATCCAAAACGGGGGACGGCCGCGTCGGCATCGAGCCTTTGAACTTCCAGGCGACATGCGTGGCGGTCACATTTCCTTGACCCTCGGGCCGCACCGCAAATTGCGATAACCCACCCGCCGCTGAATTGACGTAAACCAAACCGTGAGCATAGATCGGCCGGGCAGAAGCGTTCATGCCCCCGCTGTTCACACGCCAGATTTCGTCGCCCGTCCATGGATCGTAAGAAATCGTCGCGCCCGCACTCGGATTGATGAGTTGAAACTTGTCACCGATTTTGAAAACTGCGGGCGTTCCATAGGCTTTCTTTTGGTCGCCGCTGTTGTTGTGGATGCCGTAATCAATGTTGCGATCTTTTTTCCAAATCGTCTGGCCAGAATGTTTATCGAGCGCGATCACAAACTGCACATCGAATCCGTCAAAGTTCATGATTAACAGATTGTCGAAGATGATTGGCGATGAACCGGCCCCGCGAAAGTGGTCGCAGTGTAAGTCGTCGCGGGTCCAAAGAGTCTTGCCCGATTTGGTGTCAAGGCAAGCCGTTCCGTGCGTTCCGTAGTGGACATAAATTCGGCCCGCCTCGATGGCGGGGGTCGAAGAAGCGTAGCTATTGAATTCATGACAGAACTCGGGCTTCGGAATATCGAAGACTTTGAGATCGTGAATGATCTTGCCGGACGACTTGTCAACGCAGACCGCCCCCATTTCTTTGCCATCGGCGGGAGCGGTCGTGACCCAGACTTGATCGTCCCAAATCACGGGCGAGGACCACGCCTTGCCGTGGATGGGCGTCTTCCACTTCACATTTTCCGTTTCGCTGAACGTCGTCGCAACGCCGGTCGCGACCGAGCGGCCGTCGCCAGTCGGGCCACGAAACTCCGGCCAGTTTTCCGCCTTGGCCACAATGGGGAAGTTGCTGACAAAATGGCCCACGATCAACAAAACAGCGAACAAGCGCATAAGATAACTCCTGTGGAAAATGCGAATGAGCGAGCCGCAACCGGCCCTCGCACGAACCATCTTCCCATAGCCGAATCACAGCGTCAACTTCCCTCCACCTCAACGCTCAAACAGCCGTTATTCGATGAAACCCGGCGTTTGGCCATCGTGTTGACGAAGGCGCGGTCATCGCCCAAAATTGTGCTATGACCAATCCAAATCAGCAAAATCAATCCACCGATCTCGACGGCGTCCGAATACCACGGTTCCTTTACGGGACCGCCTGGAAAGAGGACGACACGCAACGGTTGACGGAACTTGCCTTGCAAAACGGCTTTCGGGGAATTGACACCGCCAATCAACGGCGGCACTATCACGAGGCGGGCGTGGGTCAAGCGGTTGCCGCTGCAATCGCTAGCGGAGAGCTTACCCGCGAGGATATTTTCCTGCAAACCAAGTTCACATTTCAACCGGGACAAGATCATCGACTCCCTTATGATCCGGCCGCCCCCATCGCCACACAGGTCGCGCAATCGTTCGCCAGTTCGCTCGATCATCTCGGCGTTTCACAAATCGACTCTTACGTGTTGCATGGCCCGATGTTTCGTGACGGTTTGTCCAACGACGATTGGGAAGCATGGCGGGCGATGGAAGCGATCCACGACAGCGGTCGGGCACGATTGCTCGGCGTGAGCAATGTGAGTTTAGAACAATTGAAGCTGCTGTGCGAAGGTGCCCGCGTGCGGCCCCGCTTTGTACAAAACCGGTGCTATGCGAGCGCAGGCTGGGACCGTCGGGTGCGGGAATACTGCGGCGCGAACGGAATAGTCTATCAAGGATTTTCGCTCTTGACGGCGAATCGTGCGGCGTTGGCGCATGCGGAAATGGCCCAGATCGCGCGACATTATGGTCGGACGCTCGGACAGATTGCCTTTCGTTTTGCGTTGGAGGTCGGCATGTTGCCATTGACGGGCACGACCGCTGCCGCCCACATGCAGGAAGACCTTTCCATCTTCGATTTCGAGCTTGAACGGGCGGAGGTCGAACGAATCGAGCGATTGGTTGAGAGATAACGGCGAGTAATAAATTGGCAAGAACAGGGGGCTGATGCCCCCGCTCGCCGTTCACAAATTTGCCCACCGGCGAGCGGGGAGTGTCAACTCCCTGTTCACTGCACGACAATCCCAACTCCCTGTTCCCAATACCTTCCACCAACGGCATCTCAAATTCCATGAACACTCGCCATTTCATCCTCGTCGTTACCTTCATTGCAGGCATCGCCTTGGGGACTTCATCCCTTTTTGCCGCCGACACTAAACCGAACGTCCTCTTTCTCTTCGCCGACGATCAGCGGGCCGATACGATTGCCGCGCTGGGAAATCCAATCATCAAAACGCCGAATCTGGACCGGCTCGCTCGCAACGGCGTCTCGTTCAATCGGGCCTACATGCAGGGGGGAATGCAAGGGGCGACCTGCGTCCCCTCGCGGGCGATGTTGCTATCGGGTCGCCCGCTGTTTCACATCGACGAGAAACTACTCCGCGATCCGACGTGGCCCGCGGCATTTGGCAAGGCCGGATATGCAACCTTTATGAGCGGCAAGTGGCACAACGGAGAGGCGTCGATTTCCGCCAGTTTTCAAAACGCCCGCTCCGTTTTCACGGGTGGCATGACGAACCCTTTGCACGCCAAGGTGAGCGATTTGGCCCGTGACGATTTGGGCGTTGGCAAGTTGCAGAACCTGCACGAATCGCCGCAGCACGCCTGCGCCGCGTTCGCCGACGAGGCGATTCAGTTCATTCAGCAACCGCATAATAAGCCTTTCTTTGTTTATGTCCCGTTTGATGCGCCGCATGATCCTCATATTGTGCCCGACGGTTTTCCAATTAAGTATGACGCGGCGGCAATTCCACTGCCGAAAAACTTTTTGCCGCAGCATCCGTTTAACAATGGCGAGATGACGGTCCGAGATGAGCAGTTGTTGTCCTGGCCCCGGCCCGAGAAGCAAACGCGGGAAATGATTGCCGACTATTACCGCTATATTTCGTATCTCGATGCGCAGATCGGCCGAATTCTCGACGCGCTCGCTGCTTCGCCTCACGCTAAGAACACGCTCGTCGTTTTTTCCGCCGACTCAGGCGTCGCGCGGGGCAGTCACGGCCTGATTGGAAAGCAGAATTTGTATGAACACTCGTTGCGGGTACCACTGATTATCGGCGGGCCGGGAATTCCGGCGAACAAGACTTCCGATGCGATGTGTTATTTGTACGACGTGCTGCCGACGCTCGGAAAACTGTGTGAGGTGCCCGGCCCGACCACGAGCGAAGGAGTCGAATTCACCGCGACCTTGCACGATCCGACGAAGGGCGGGCGAGAACATCTCGTTTTTGCTTATCGCAATGTGCAGCGGGCGATTCGCGACGAGCGATGGCAGGGCAATCGCACGTCAAAACCCCTGTTTATTTGGCCTAAATTTCTCAAGCTGTGTTGCTAGCAGTGGATTTTTTCATCTTCCGAAACGAAAAACC
>JAYUFG010000552.1:0-8619 GCA_043738845.1 Planctomycetaceae bacterium | reverse complement strand
AAAGCGGTGGGCTTCGTCGCGAACATATTGCAGCAGTCGCAGGGCGTACGCATGACGGCTCAATCGGAGCGGTTCATCCACGCCGGGTTGAAAAACTTCTTCTTCCCGCTTGGCGAGCGAAATGACGGTCGGCGGCGTGATTTGCAATTCCGAAAAGGCCGCCATAGCCGCATTCAGTTGGCCCTTGCCACCGTCGATCAACAGCACATCGGGAAACAGTTCCCCCTCCGCATTCAGGCGATGAAACCGCCGCGCGACAACTTCGTGAATCGACTTAAAATCGTCGATCCCTTGTACACCGCGAATGCGATAACGCTTATAGCCCGGCTTGAAGGGAATTCCGTCGATGAACTGCACTAGGCTCGCGACCGTTTCATCTCCGCCGAGATGGGCGATGTCGATCCCTTCAATCGTGCGGGGTGTCTCGGAGAGTTTGAGAACCTTTTGCAAACCGGTCAGTCCCTTTTTCGGATCAATGAAAAAGACCTCGGGCTGAACATGCGTATCGAGTTCGCCCCGATTGTCGAGCGTTTCGAGCAAGTTCAGTTCGTCCCGCAGCCGGGCGGCCTTTTCAAACTTCAACGCCTTGCTCGCTTCCAGCATTTCGGCCCGCAACTCTTTTAACAGTTTTTTTTTGTTCCCCTCCAGGAACATTCGCAGTCGATCAATGTCGCGGCGATAATCTTCTTTGGAAATTCGCAAGTTGCACGGTGCGGTGCATTGTTGAATCGAGGCCAACAAACAGGGCCTAAACCACCGCCACTTTTCGTCCCCTTCCTCAATATCCAAACTGCATGTCCTGAATTTGAAAATCTTTTGCAAAACCTGAATCGCTCCGCGCAATCCTCCCGCACTGGCGAACGGCCCATACAGTTTGGTCCCCCGCGATTGCGGCTCGCGGGTGAATTCGACGCGGGGAAAATCTTCGCGAATGAAAATTTCGAGATAGGGAAAACTCTTGTCGTCCTTGAGGTCGTGATTGAACTTGGGCTGAACGTCCTTGACGAGCCGGGCCTCGACGAGGAGTGCATCGACCTCGCTCTCGGCGGGAAGGAAGTCAATATCGGCGATCTCGCGAACCAGATCCGCAGTGCGGCGTTCTTCGGCGGCCGCCTTGAGAAAATAACTTCCGGCCCTAGCACGCAGGTTTTTCGCCTTGCCGACATAAATCACGCGGCCAGCGGAATCCTTCATCAAATAGACGCCGGGCGTTTGCGGAAACTCACGAACCTTCGCTGCGGCGAGATGAAACTCGGGCGGAAAGTCGGCGTCGAAAGAGTCAGCAGGTTCAATGGGCATAAATCGTAATAATCGTAGGTCAGGTACCCCGTACCTGACAGAAGCTATTCATTCTGCGGCAAACCGTGCTGAAACAAAGGTTAATAAGTGATCGTCTGCGGACGTAATATAACGGAAAGGGGCGATTTGTATCTACGGAACGATTCATTTTCTCTACTGAGGAGGGACTACGATGCAACGGCGCGAAGCATTAACCATGGTCGGGGGATTGATCGGCGGCACGATTTTGGCGGGAATCGCCCGTCCGGCGACCGCCGAGGAACATCATCCCAAAATCCACAAAGCGATTGCGGAATTGCATGAGGCCAAAAAAGAATTGAAGGCGGCCGAACACGATTTCGGCGGACATCGCGAAGCGGCCCTAAAAGCGGTCGATTTTGCCATCGAACAACTTGAGATTTGTGCGAAGCACAAGACGTAGTTTCGAACATAGCGTATCAGTCAGGATCTCGTGTCTGACGGAAATACGCTCGACCGAAATTTCAGCGGCGTCGATTTGTAAGAGATGGTGAATTACAGATCGACGCCGATTTTTTTGGCCCGTTCGCGAATTCCAGATTGAAAGTATTGGAATTCATTCTTCGAGTGCTTCCGCGCCCAGAGAAAAGTGCTCTCGACCATTTCGCGAGAGAGACTGCCGTCGTTCACCTTGACGAGTACGGCCGCAATGAACGCGAACTCCTCGGGACGTCGGGCTTTCAAACCCTTCTCCAAAACGTCCTTCAAATCGGGATTCGCCGCTGCTCCCTGACCCAAGGCGGGCAACACTACGACCGCCAGCGGTGCCAGAAACAACAGTGCGATGCTCAATAACCAACTGCGACGGCGCATACGAATTCCTTTTCCCGGATCAGCAAGTTTTGATTTGGCAATGACGATTGGGGTGCCACCGGACCTCCCCACAACCTCTGAAAAGCGGTCAGACTTGTAGTTCAAGTCGTTCATTTTCACAAGTCCAGCGGAACAAATCTCTAAGCAATGTTTGCTAGCACGCTCCGCAATTTGCCGCAAATTGACCTTGCTCGCGAGGAATCGTTCCTCTACAAGTTCACGACCAAAAAAGCATACAGCCCTATTCAGGGCAGCTTGTCAGCGTCGTCCATTCGGACAAAAACACAAAAACAATTGACGTGCATCCTTCGTTCCCAAAAGGTTATGGAAACGATGACTTGCCATTAGCTGTGATTTGCAACTCTTTTCTCGTCAAACATTCCACTCGAGGAGTCGGACCATGCGCGCCCCTGGCATGTTCGTGCTTACCCTGTGCCTTGTCGTCTCTACGCGCTTTGCGATGGCCGATGAATTTCCCTATCGGTCCGAAATTCAAACCGACGACGCCGTCGTGATGAGCGGTGCGGGCGACGCCTTTTATCCGACCGCTCGGCTTCGACGGGGGGAAGCAGTCGAAGTCCATCGCCAAGAAGCCAATGGTTGGTACGCCATTCGCCCGCCCCAAGGAAGTTTCAGTTACGTCAACGCGCTGAACCTCACCGCGACCGGCCCCCGAGTCGCAACCGTCACTGCGGATCGGGTTCCCTCGCGCGTCGGAAGTCTTCTCAACGAGCGGCGTGACATGATTCACGTTTATCTCAATCAGGGTGAAGCGGTCGGCCTGTTGGAGACCACTCGCGATGCGTCATCCGGTGATACATGGTGCAAAATCTCACCTCCCGCTGGTGAATTTCGCTGGATTCAATCCAAGCATCTCTCCCCACAATCGACGGCTGCTAAAGTAATTTCCAACGACGGGGAAATGCCGCTGCGGGTTGCTAGCACGGCTTCTTCGGCTTGGAAATCTACATCCGAGGCCGTTGAACCTACAAGCCGCTACAGCGTTTCGGTGGACGAAGAGCCAACCAAAATCGCTCCCAATTCACTTCGCAAAGAGACGACCGCGCGAGCCGCTGCTTCTCCTGTCATTCCGTCAACCATCCTCTTGACCGGCGGCACTTCCGAAGGCTGGGTCGCCGTCGATGGCGGAACCCGTGTGGCAGTGCCTGCGTATACTTCGCCCGACACCACGAGCGGTCGTGTCGTCGCTGGTCGCGCCAACACCGACGGCACTGGTGATGTGCCCGAAAGTCGCGAGCCGATTTCCGTCGCGATGCAGTACGATCTGGATCAAATCGACATCGGCATTTCGAGAATTGTGGCCCAAGAACCGGTCCGCTGGGATCTCACACGACTACGTAAACAGGCCGACGGTTTGTTTGATCGGCAGACGAATGCGTCCGAACGGGCAGCCATTCGCGCGCTCCTCAACAAGATTGATCGCTACGACGACCTGCACAAACGGAGCATACAATTCTCACAAACTCGCGACGTTCCGGGCGTGCGAGCGAACCCATCAGCAGCGTCGGCTCCTACATCCTCCACCGTCGCCGGACCGTCATTTCCGTTAGGTAATGGTCTCGCCAGCGGTGTTACTGCTGGCACTGGTGCCGTCGCCGGAACACCAGCGTACATTGGTGGCGTGCCAACGTATCCCAGTTCGTCCGTCGGGGCCGCCGTGGCGACGCCAGCGGGTTACGACAGTATTGGCCGTTTAACGCCGGTCGTTTCGCGTCGTCCCGGAGCACCGAGCTTTGCCCTGATCAATCCTCGTGGCGAAGTCGTCGCTTTCGTATCGCCCAGTCCCGGCGTCGATCTTCAATCACTCGTGAACCGAGAGGTCGGCGTCAACGGTGCTCGCGGATTCATTCCCGAGTTCAACAAACCGCACCTCACGGCGATGCGGGCGACGGTATTGCGGTGAAAACATCGTGGAAGTGAACTGTCGCTATTGTCGCCCTTCGCTCCGCGAAAGAACGTGCTTTCGCGGGACGAAAGGCGACATTATTTTTGCGCCGACTTGCTAAACTCACAAACACACTTCCGCCATGCCAACCGTTTTCATACCCGTACAGTGGCGTGATTTGACGCCGGGCGTTGAACGCGTGGAAATTCGCGGCGCGACCGTGCGGCAAGTTATTGCCGTCTTAGAAGAAATGTTTCCGGGGATCGCCGCTCGCGCAAAAAATGGGGATACGCTCGCCTCGGGATTGTCGGTCTCCATCGACGGCGTGATGACCAATCGGATGCTCGCCCCGATTCTCTCGACGAGCGAGGTCCATTTTCTTCCGGCCATCGGTGGCGGATAGTGAAGGTTCGCCAAACATCATCGAGCGCAAAGCATAGTGCGAGACGCGCCATCACTTCACAGTCGCGAATGCAGAACATTTCTTCGTTCGACGAGTTCAATTGCCCCGCGAGCAAGTCGTTCAGTCATTTGGTCCGCCTTTGGAATTCGGTTTTGGAAACCAAGGGAAGAATGAATTTGTGGTGCGTTGATACTCGCGATAAGCTTCGCCCCGTGAGAGCAGGGCCTGCGCTTCCGTCGGCGGAATGCCGGTGACAAATAACAGGAGATATAGCATTGCCAATGGAGCGAACGCAGCCAACCAACCCCAGGGAGAACTCACGGCCAAGCAGACATACGACCACCACTGGAGCCACTCGAAGAAGTAATTCGGATGACGCGAATAACGCCAGAGACCATGTTGGCACACCCGACCACGACGATCCGGGTCGGCGCGAAAGTCGGCCAGTTGTCGATCGGAAATCGCTTCGCAGGCGATTGCGACGACCCAAATCGTAATGCCCACAAAGTCGAGTATTGCAAGCGGCGAATTACTTTGACCCGCGAGTAACATTGGCATCGCAAACAAAACCGCCGCGAGAGCTTGAAACTGAAAGAACCTGAACAGCCGACGTTGGGCGGTTGCACCCCATTCGGCTTTCAGGCGTTGATAGCGACCATCCTCGGGCATGGTTCGCAATCGCTGCACGATGTGCCCTCCGAGACGAGTGGCCCACACGACAACCAAAATGGCCACGATCAATCGGCGTTCCCACAACCCGTCGCGGCTGACCATCGCAAACATGGCTCCCAATCCGCCGACACCGAACGTCCAGGCCGCATCGACGATTCCCGCATCGCCCGTGCGACGCTGAATGAACCAGACGATCAACATCACGACGACCATCATCACCCAGCCGACAGCGATCCAACCGAGGAGTGTCATGCGTTCACTTCCTTGCGGCGAGCCGACGTGTCGTGGCCATTGCTGCGACTGCGTGCGTCACCTTTGAAATCGGGGTCACCGTGGCATTCAATCCAATCCGTAACGGGCGGCCGTGATAACCAATGATTTGCCTCGCTGCGACAGGCGGGCTTCGCAAGGGTCATTTGCACAACATTCACTCGTCGTTCGAGGAACGTCGCTTCGCAGTAGCAGAAATAATAGTTCCACATGCGGATGAATCGTTCATCGAAGCCGAGCTTTCGCACCGCCTCGATATTCTGCCAAAATCGTTCGCGCCACGCTTGCAGCGTTCGGACGTAATGCCCCGACAGTTCCTCCAAATGAATCAGCCGAAAATCGGTCGCACGACTGACCGAATCGCAAATTGCCGCGACCGAGGGCAAGCATCCGCCGGGAAAAATATACTTGCCAATAAAATCGACACTTCGCTTGTGAACGGCGAAATGCTGATCTTGAATGACGATGGCCTGCATCACCATCATTCCGTCGGGCCGCAACAGGCGGCTGCACTGGCCCAGATACGTATCGAAGTATTGATGGCCGACCGCTTCGATCATTTCAATCGACACGAGTTTGTCAAAATGGCCCCGCAACTCGCGATAATCGTCGGCCAAGATACTCACTCGTTGCTCAAGTCCCTTTTGGCGAACTCGCTCGCTGGCGAACTTTCGTTGCTCGGCGGAAATCGTGGTCGTGGTCACGCGACAGCCATAATGGTGGGCCGCATGAGTCGCCAAACCTCCCCAACCCGTCCCGATTTCGAGTAGATGATCGCGGGACGACAGTTCTAATTTGCGACAAGCGCGATCCATTTTTTCGACCGAGGCTTCTGGGAGGGTCGTATCGTCGCGCTCGAAGATCCCACTCGAATAACACAACGTGTCGTCGAGAAATAGACGAAAGAAATCATTGCCCAGGTCGTAATGCTCACGGATATTTTTCCGGGCATTCGTAGGCGTGTTCCGTCGCAGCCAGTTACCAAACACGGCCATTTTCTGTCGCCACCAGGCCCAACCTGTTTCCATTCCGTTGGCTAGCTCGTCATTGCGAATCAGAATCCGCACGAGTGACGTGAGATCGGTGCAACTCCATTCGCCGTCCATCAATGATTCCGCCGCACCCAACCCGCCACCGAGCGCAACCCGGCGGTAAAAGTTCGGCGAATGGATTTTTAGGGTGGCTTTCAAACCGGCTGACGGATCGCCGTAGCTGTGTTGATGATCGCCATCGACCAAGGTTAGATAGCCGTGTTGTAATTTGGCCAACGCATTTTGAATAATTCGCTGAAACAATTTGGCCTCCTGAAAAGAATGAAGCTGGCAATGAGACTTGAAAAAACGTAACGATGAAAGCTGTATGCCAGGGACAAACATTAAACATCGTTCGACGCGGGCACCCTATGTTTATTGGGATGCGAATAAAAGGGCACTCCCTTCCACCACAAGCGAAAGGCCTGCCAATAAATTCCCAAAAATACTTGCTGCGTCAGGAGTGGAAACCGCCACAACATTCGCTGAAGGTTGGCCGTCGTCCAGGGCCGCCGTTGCAAACGCATGGTCACATCGAGAACCCGCTCGTCGCGCTCAACATCATCCAGGTGAACAAACAGCGAGTCACCAGGGGGCGAAATCCGCCAGTGATATTCCATGTTCATCGGCAAGAAAGGTGACACATGAAATTCCTTGATCGTGCGTGGACCCTCGCCCGTGGTTGCGTCGTTCGCATCGATGGGCATCACATAGCAATGCTGCTCGCCCCAGGGAGTATTGTTGACCTCGGCGACGACCGCGCGGAGTTCGTTCGATGCCTCCGCGTAGCAAAAGTAGAACGAGACCGGATTCATCGCAAAGCCGAAATATCGCGGATGCGTCAGGAGCCGAATCGAGCCAATCATTTCAGTAATTCCCCGCTGCACGAGCAGTTGCTTCACCGAATCTGCCAGCGACAACAGCGGATCGCCCAGATGATCTCGGCGACGAAACCAACCCAGCGTCGGCGATTTTGCGGACCACAACCAGCGACCCGAGAATGCTATTTCGATTTCCTCCAGATCGAGGTACAAAAAAGCGATTCGATACCGAAAGGCGTGTTTGATCGGCGAGTGTCGGCGGTGAATGACCTGGCCTTCGTAAAGACAAGTGTTCATATTGGCCCTTTCTCAAGGGTGATCGGCTCGCGATGGACGATATTCGGCTGTCGCCTTTGCAGAAATTCACAAACTGCCAATGCACTCTTCACGCCATCCTCGTGAAACCCATTTCCCCAATACGCTCCACAATACGAAATGCGGTCGTGGTCGATCAACTCTTGGCGACGGCGTTGGGCCGCAAAACGGGCGGCCTTAAAGATCGGATGGTGATAGGTGAACCTTCGCAAGACCAACTGCGGATTGATTCGCTCGTCGGCATTGAGCGTTACGCAAAAGGTGTGGCATGCGCGAATCCCCTGCAACCGGTTCATGTTGTACGTCACGGTCGCCGGACGGGCCGCATCGTCCAGCAATAAATAATTCCAACTAGCCCAAGCCCGCTTGATGCGTGGCAACAGCGAAGTGTCCGTATGCAGAACAACGGAGTTTTCTTGATAAGGAAATGCGGTGAGGAGTTCGCGTTCGAGAGGGGTCGCCTGATCGCCCAACAACCGCAAGGCTTGGTCAGAGTGACAGGCCACGATTACATGCTCGAAAATGGAACTGGAATTGTTGGCCAGTACGACTCGCACGCCGTTCGGCTCGCGCAGGATGGCCTTGATCGGTGTGTTCGTGCGGATCGGCTGGGGAAGTTGGCGGAGTGCCGCCCGCACGTATTCTCGCGAGCCACCCTGGATCACCCGCCATTGTGGACGATCATGGAGCGAAAGCAAACCGTGGTTTGCGTAAAAATCGACGATGAATTTCATCGGAAAGTCGTTGAACGTGGTCAGGGGGCAGGACCAAATGGCCGAACCCATCGGCAGAAAATACTCGTTGATAAATTCCTGCGAGTAAGCGTGGCGGGAAAAAAAATCGCTGACCGTGGTTGTCTCGTCCAATTCGGCGACCGCTGGTTGAGCCGTCCGACCAAAGCGCAACCAATCTCGTAACAGTCGCCAGAAGCGCGGACGCACGAGATTTCTCCGTTGGGCAAACAGACCATTTAGATTCGTGCCAGCATATTCTCGCCCCGTCCGTTCGGATCGAACACTGAAACTCATTTCGCTCGGTTGCGATGGGACATTCCATTCGTGGAGCAATCGA
>JAYUFG010000551.1:0-22864 GCA_043738845.1 Planctomycetaceae bacterium | reverse complement strand
TGCAATCCCCCTGAACACCCACTGAAAGCCCACGCCGCGCTCGGCCGTATTATAGTGCCCCCACCTCTGCTTTCAAGCAGGACTTTTTCAACGGGCTGATAAGCGTGAGTTAGGGAAGCCGGAACGGAATCCCTACTTGTTTCGCAAGCAGTACAAGTTATCAACGGTGCGCAAGTAGAGGGCACCGCCAGCAATTGCGGGCGACGACCAGCACATTTCGTCGATCTTGTTTTCGCCGAGGACTTTGAACTCTGGCCCGGCTTGCACGACGAATGTGTGACCATCGTCCGACAGGCAAAAAATCTTGCCGTCGTAGGCCCAGGGTGAAGACGTGAAACCACGGGCGTTGGGAATTCGCTCACGATAGATTTGCTTGCCTGACGCAGCATCCAGGCAAGTCAACAGCCCACCCCGTTGATCGGCGACGTAGAGATGTCCGTCATACAGGACTGGTGTCGGGGTCGAGGGACCGGCATCTTTCGAGTTCCACGAGATTGTCTCGTTGGACGTTTCGCTGCTCTTGAGGGAGATTTCTCCCTTCGCTCCCGCTTTCACGGCGAACAGGGGCTTCGCTCCGCCGCCTGAATTTCCGCCGCCGGGACCACTTCCACCCGGCTGTTGTCCGCCACCCGGTCGGCCACCGAAACCACCGCGTCCACCTCCCATTCCGCCACCACCGCCACCCGTGCCGACGAACAAAACTTCTTCCGTCGCGACCGGCGAGGCTTTGCAATCTCCACCGAGGCCCGAGAGTTCCCACAGTTGTTCGCCTGTGGCGGGGTCGTAAGATCGAGCTTTCGATCCGCCGAGGCAGACGACTTCCGTGCGGCCCTTGTTCTTCCAGACGAGCGGCGAACTATAGCCAGTTCTTTCGGTGCGTGGTTGTTTCCACAATTCCTTGCCGGTCTTTTTGTCATACGCGATCAGAAAAGACTTGTCGTCATTATCACACTGGACGAAAACGCGGTCGGCATCTTGGGCGGGCGAACTGCCGGTGCCCCAATTCATGCCCATCCGATAGGAGCCGGGATCGGCCTTCCACTGAAATTCTCCCTTGAGGTCGTAGCAATAAAGTCCGTTCATGCCAAAGTAGGCGTAAATCCGCTCGCCGTCGATGAGAGGAGTTTCTGATGCATACGTATTTGACGATTGGGTCGGGATGGTCGGCTTGCCTTCCTTGCAGGTTTTCGTCCACAGGGTTTTTCCGTCGGCCGCATTCAAGCAATGAATCTCGAATTTGTAGGTCACGTCGGGTGCCCCTTGATCGCGGCCCCCGCCGCCCGGCCCACGTCCGCCACCACCGCCTCCAAAACCGCCGCCTCCTCCACCAGGGCCAGCGGCTGGCTTGCTCTGTTTGTCGGTAACGGCCGAGGTGAGGAAGACCTTATCGCCGGACACGACGGGACAAGACCAGCCGTAACCGGGTACTTTGACCTTCCAGGCGACATTTTTATCTGCACTCCATTCCGTCGGCAGTTGCTTTTCGGCACTCACAGCGACGCCGTTTGGCCCCAGAAAGCCGGGCCAATCGGCCGCAAAAGTATTCTGACCCCATAGGAACAAGCCAGCACCAAATACGCCCGCGACAAAAAGGCTACAGAAACAGAATACGTCTCGACTACGCCCAGTTGCGAATGGCATAACGGCCTCTTGAGAAAAGCGGAATTCTAATGATTTGAATTTGGGGGATTCCCCGGCCAGTTCCCGTTAGACCCCGGCGACTTGAAATCGGACCGTTCAAATTCGTCAATTTCGACAAAGTGCCGCGAACAATGCTCGGGGTTTTTCGAGAAAGGCTTCTCAATCCAACTCAAAACTCTCTTCCATTTTGGGGACGATGGTGTTCCAACCCTTGGTCGTTTTTAATTCTTCCGCCAAGTGGTTCGCACTGGCAAGTTCGCCGTGGGTGATAAAAACCTTTTTCGGAGCAGGCAAATCCTTCAGCCAGCGTAGCAACTCGTTGTGGCCCGCATGACCGCTGAGGGCCGACATTTGGGCGGTCGCGGCGCGAACGTGAACATCTTGACCATAGACGCGAATGGTTTTCTTTCCATCTTGAATGTCGCGGCCGCGCGTTCCTTCCGATTGAAAGCCAGCCAGGATCAACGTGTTTTTCGGGTCGGGCAACCGCTGGATAAGATGATGCAGAATCCGTCCGCCCGTCATCATGCCGGAGGAGGCAATGATCACAGCCGGGCCGTGAACGGAGTTGATCTGCTTCGACTCGGTGACACTCCGCGCGAGATGCACATTTTTTCCCCGCAAGACGCACGACTCGCCGGACAATTGTCCCTCGCTCAAATCATGTTGGTCGGAATGATCGCAATAAATTTTTGTAGCGTCGGCCGCCATCGGGCTATCAAGAAAGATCGGCAATTCTGGTATCCGTTTTTGCTCGATTAAAATTCGCAACAAATAGATCAACTGTTGCGAACGGCCAACGGCGAACGCCGCCATCAGAATCACGCCGCCCCGACGAATTCCCGCCAGGACTGCTTCGCATAACTGATCGAGAATCGCCTCGGGCGGATGATCGCGATCACCATAAGTGCTTTCACAAATCAGATAGTCGCACGGCGGCGGTGGAGAAGGATCGAAATAGAGCGGTGCGTCGTAACGGCCGACGTCGCCGGAAAAAACGATCCGCAGCGGTTTCGGACGATTGCGAATTTCGACCTCGATCAATTCCGAGCCGAGCAAGTGGCCCGCGTCGTGATACCGCATGAAGATCGGTGCGGCGGGCGAAAACCAGTCGCCCCGTTTGTCGTCGGAGATCGGCTTAAAGAGGCGAATTGCTTTGGCGGCGTCCTGCGCGTTGTAGAGTGGCAAGGCAGGCTTGTGCTTCGAGAAACCTTTTTGGTTCGCATAATCGGAATCGTCTTCTTGATTGCGAGCACAATCGAGGAGCAGCAGTTCCGCCAGTTGCGCCGTGGCCGCCGTGCAAATAATCGGTCCGTTAAAACCGTCTTTGACAAACTTCGGCAGATAACCAATATGATCGACGTGGGCGTGCGTGAGGACGACGGCTTGAACGCTTTGTGGCGGAAAGGGAAGTTTGTTCCAATTTCGTTGGCGGAGTTCTTTCAGTCCCTGGAACAGTCCGCAATCGACGAGAATTCTCGCTTGGTCAGCTTCGAGCAAATACTTCGAGCCGGTGACCGTTTCCGCCGCGCCATGAAAACTGAGTTTGACCATGTATCACGTTGGGAGAGAGGAGAGATTTTCTATTGCGAAATTGTCGCGCGCGTCAAATAGTAATTTTGGAAACCTGTTCATCCTAACACAGGAAGCCAGCGAACGAGCAATTGCCAAGCCAGAATCCAGGACAATGTTCCCACGGCCAAACCGCCCGTCCACGGCAAGTGCTGTAACGCCGGTCGCTGGAACAACACGAGCGAACCGACAAGATACGCTACCGCTGAGCAACACGCCAGCACGGCGACCGCCTGCCATCCCAAAAACGCACCGACCCACAAAATGCCGACGCCCGCATTCCAGCGTCCATTCTTCGTGAGCCAAGGGGCAAACGTCGAGGGAACGACGAGGCATCCGCCGATCATCATCCCGGCCAAACCATCAATCACCGCCAAAGACCAGCCCGACAGTTCCCAGGCGGGCGGAATTCGATGCAGAAAATGGACCGGTCGAATCGTGTGCAGCCAGAGAGGCGGGAGCAAGCCGATCATCAGCACCAAAATTGTCATTATCCAGGGTATGCGACGCCCATCGAACTCGATCAAGGCCAAGCACAATAGACCGCATAGTAAAACGAGATGCGAACCATATTCGGCAAACGCCGAGATGGAATACTGCGGAACGGTTTTCGCCGGTCCAAGGTGGGCGGCAATCTCCGGCGAAACAATCTCGATCCAGGCCAGCCCGCCGAACAAAGCTCCGACCAGAAATTCAACGAGCGGATAACGGAGTGAAATTTTCAGGCCACAGTCATAACACTTTCCGCGCAACACGAGCCAACCCAGCACGGGGACGTTGTGAAACCAGCGGATCGCGTGTTTGCAGTTGGGACAGAAAGAGCCGGGGTGAACGACGCTTAAGCCGAGCGGCCCGCGATAAATCACGACGTTGAGAAAACTTCCTACGCAACTTCCGACAACGGCCAGCCAACTCAAGATTGCGGCGATCATCGCAGGCGACCAAGGGTCGTCGAGTGGTGGTGGCATGGGCAGATCGCAAATATCTGTACGGTACGCACAGGTGCGTGCCGAGAGTTGGCGTGATGAAAAACGTGTTCGACTAAGTCGTAGGGTACGCACCTGTGCGTACCATGAATTGGCACAACGCCGAAAAAAAACTGTCAAAACAAAACAGTCGAAACGAAATAGACTGACCAAGGTACGCATAGATGCGTACCCTACTATTCGGCGTCCTCACCCTCGCCCTCTCCGTCTTCAAGCGGACCAAGGCCCGCCTGCCATTCTTCCAGTGCGGCGAGCATTGCGTCGCGCTCGGGCGGCGTCCCCCAGACTGACTCGCCTTGTTCGAGCCGAACTTCGTACTGACCTTCGCGTTCGCAATCTTCGTTGCCGCAAAAATGCGGAACGGCCGCCACCCAAATCACGCGATAGAGAGGAATGTGCTTGTCGTCAACGGTGCAGAAAATACTCATATTCAAACGGGGGAAAGAACCAAAAAATGGAGCGGTGCGAGCGAGGAATACGGTAAATTTACGGTTCGCTCGTACTGCTCGTTGCAATTTTATTTTACCAATAATTGTGAACGACGCATCGACTATTTTTCGCCCAATTCCACCGAACGGCGGGTGGCGGCCTCGACGGCGTTGATTAAAGCAGCCCGTAAACCGCCGTCCTCCAACGCTTGCAGCCCGGCAATCGTCGTTCCGCCAGGGCTGGCGACCCGATCCTTCAACACGGCCGGATGTTCGCGGGTCGTGAGGACCATTTCCGCCGCCCCCTTCACCGTTTGAGCCGCCAGGGCGGTCGCAATCTCGCGGGGCAGGCCCATCCGCACGCCGCCATCGGACAAGGCCTCGATCATAACGTAGACAAAGGCCGGGCCGGAACCCGACAGGCCCGTCACCGCGTCGAGCAATTTTTCGTCGAGGGAAACAGCCAAGCCGACCGCCGACAACAGAGAATTTGTCAATTCGCCATCGGCGGACGTGGCCTTGGGACCGAGTGAAAACGCACTGGCACTTTCGCCCACGAGGCACGGCGTATTCGGCATCACGCGAATGAGGCGGCCCCGCTGTGAGAGCAATTCGGCGAGCGTTTGCAAACGAACGCCCGCTGCGATGGAGATGATTAAATGCTGATCGGAAATGTCTGTTTTCAATTCAGCCAACACGGTCGGAAGTTGCTGAGGCTTCACAGCTAGAAATATCACCTGAGCGGCCGTCGCGACCTGTCCATTGTCGGCAACCGTTTTGGCACCGGGAACAAGCCGCGTGAACTCGGCAATAGCCGCCGGAACGGGATCGGCAACGACGATCTTCGCAGCCGCGACGATGCCCGACTGTACGAAACCTGCGGCCAGCGCGCGAGCCATTTGCCCGGCACCAATGAATCCAATTGTCTGCGTCACCATTGCTAGCACTCGACAGAAGCGGAAGGGTCAAACTGTTTCTATGCTACGCCAAAGGTCGCCGCCCGACAATCGGCGAATTGGGCTATTTCAGGCGAATCGGGCAGGTTACGCAAGACAATTACCATAAATCCGTCTGGACCGCGAACGACGATTTTGCGACACTCCGCACCCTTATCTGCGGTAATCATTGGCCGTTCGGCCGTGTTTGATTGGCCTTTCGGCTGTGTTTGATGGCCCTTCGGCCCTGTTTGATCGGGTGGTGCGGAGATTCCTCATGCGATCTGTTCGTAAAGACTTGCTGCTGCAATTGGCATCGACGTTGCTGTTGGCTGCGCTCATTTTCGGTGCCGTTCGGATTCTGCTGGCCGAAGGTCCGAGTGCGAACGGGAACACCCGAAGTAGCACGCAACCAACGATCAATGGCCGACCCCTCATCAATAAAACCAGCGACAACGGACCGAACGACAACTCAGGTTATCAAACCATTGATGGCCGACCGCTGCGACAAACGATTAGCGGGATGGAACCGCCACAACCCGGCATGTTCGAGCGGATGGGAACGGGCACGAAAAACTTTTTCGGAAAAATCGGCAACTGGTTTTCCAAGTCCGACGAAAAACAGGTGAGCAACGGTCTCGTGCGCCCAGCGACAGCGGCCAACAATCAAGAACTCAACGCGGCCGAAAAAATCAACATCAATGGCAGTCAAATCCCTATCGGTTATGGCCCCGACGGCCGGAAACGATAGAGCGTTTCTTCCCAACAGAAAATTCGATCTCGACGGAACGAGGACTTTTATGTTTGCTTCTTCAACACGCGATAACCAACGTCTCAACTGGATTGGATGGTCATTACTCGTGCTGATCATGCTCGGTTTCTCTGGTTGCGCAGCGTTCTCCGATCCTGCGCCGGAAAAACCTCGGACGGTGAACGATTGGATGAAGGGGGAACGACTTGGCAGTGATTTACGACCCGCGAAATAATCCGTTGCCCACCAACTACCAAACCACATCGCCGCAATCAACGAGGACGACCACGATGAAAATGTTTACTCGCTCGTTCGTTGCTGTCTTGGTCGCTGTGTCATTGATGGTCGCCATGACAACCGGTTGCTCGATGTTCCGAATGGGACGCATGCCCGAATCGAAGCCGGACAAGGCCGCCTCTACCCCTGCCAAGAAGAACATTGAACATCCCTCCGGCGATCACTTTCCCTCAGCCCTTGAAGCGGGTATTTGAGAACTATTCGTTCCGAATTCTAACCTGCCGCTTCCCCCGCCGCTTCTGGCGAGTAAAATAGGTGGTTCGCTGTTTTGCTTAGCCGCCGCGACCACGCGGTGTCCGGCATCATTCATCATTCCGGTCGTGGACGACCGGGCTAAGCATCAGAATCCCGTCGATGTTATTTGTGATTCCTGGTTATTTGTTTTTCCCGTTCGCATTCCTTCACGTTTCTATCTAAGGTCGTTCGCATGTCGCACCCGCTCAATAAGTATTCTTCCCGCATCACCGAACAAAAGAGCCAAGGGGCGTCGCAAGCGATGCTTTATGGGACAGGACTCAGCGACGACGACATGCACAAGGCTCAGGTCGGAATTTCCAGCATGTGGTACGAGGGAAACACGTGCAACATGCACCTCAACGATCTCGCCGCGAAAGTTCACGCGGGCGTCAAAGCAGCCGGACTCGTCGGAATGCGGTTCAACACGATTGGTGTGAGCGATGGCATCTCAATGGGCACCGAAGGTATGAGCTACTCGCTCCAATCGCGCGATCTGATCGCCGACTCGATTGAAACGGTCATGCACGCCCAGTGGTACGACGCGAACATTTCCATTCCGGGCTGTGACAAAAATATGCCCGGCTGCTTGATCGCGATGGGCCGCGTCAATCGCCCCTCGCTGATGGTCTACGGCGGGACGATCAAGGCGGGCCACAAGAACGGCGAAAAGCTCGATATTGTTTCCGCCTTTCAATGTTATGGCGAGTACATTACGGGCAAGATCACCGATCCGGCCCGACAGGAAATCGTCAAGAAAAGCTGTCCTGGTGCCGGTGCTTGCGGCGGAATGTATACGGCGAACACGATGGCCTCGGCGATTGAGGCATTGGGAATGTCGCTTCCGTACAGCGGCTCCATTCCGGCCGTGGACCCCGGCAAAGAAGAAGAATGTATGCGAGCCGGGCAGGCGATTCGCCTGTTGCTCGAGCGGGATATTAAACCCCGCGACATTATGACGCGAGCGGCTTTTGAAAACGCGATGGTCGTTGTCATTGCGCTCGGCGGTTCGACGAACGCCGTGCTGCACTTGATCGCGATGGCTCGGGCGGTCGATGTTCCCTTGACCATCGACGACTTTCAAAATGTCAGTAATCGCATTCCGTTCTTGGCCGACCTCAAACCAAGCGGTCGATATGTGCAAGAAGACCTGCATCAAGTTGGCGGCACACCCGCCGTAATGAAATATCTGCTCGAAAAAGGTTTGATGAACGGCGATTGTCTCACCGTGACCGGCAAGACGCTCGGCGAGAATCTGAGCGAACTGCCGGGACTCAAACCGGGACAGGACATTATTCATCCGCTGGAAAATCCGATCAAGGCGACGGGCCACATTCAAATTCTCCGGGGCAATCTGGCTCCCGACGGCGCGGTAGCGAAAATCACGGGCAAAGAGGGACTGCGGTTTTGCGGCCCCGCGAAAGTTTACGATGCGGAAGAAGACATGCTGCACGCTCTTGAACGCAAGGAGATTGTGAAAGGGGATGTTGTTGTCATTCGCTACGAAGGCCCGAAGGGTGGGCCGGGTATGCCCGAAATGCTTACGCCGACCTCGGCGATCATGGGAGCGGGACTCGGCAGCGACGTGGCACTGCTGACCGATGGCCGCTTCTCCGGCGGCTCGCACGGTTTTATCGTGGGTCATATTACGCCCGAAGCGCAGGAAGGCGGCCCCTTAGCATTGGTCAAAACGGGCGACCAAATCACCATCGACGCCAACCAGAATTTGCTCGCTTTCGACGTGAGCGATGCGGAACTTGCAGCCCGCCGAAAAAGTTGGCAGGCACCAGCCTACAAGGCCACCCGGGGGACGCTCTATAAGTACATCAAGACCGTTAAGAGCGCGTCGGAAGGCTGCGTCACCGACGAGTAATGTTTCTTGAATCGTATTGCGTTCGAGTCGCTTTCGCCGCTAGGCGTCAGCTTGGTAACGAACTAACCAATCTTGTCCTTCCCCATGAAGGGACGCAGGACGGTCGGAACGGAAATGGACCCGTCCGCCTGTTGGTGATTTTCTAAAACCGCAATAATCGCTCGACTGATTGCGACGGCGGTTCCGTTCAACGTGTGAACGAAATGAGTTCCCTTTTCGTTCTTATTGCGATAGCGGATGTTAAGCCGCCGGGCTTGATAGTCGGTGCAATTGCTAGTGCTGGTGACTTCGCCATACTCGCCCGATTCACCACGTCCCGGCATCCAGGCTTCCAGATCGAACTTGCGAAAGGCTGGCCCGCCCAAATCGCCGGTCGCCGTATCGACAACCCGATACGGGATTTCCAAGCCGTCGAACAAGCGGCATTCGAGATCACAGAAATAGTCGAGGGTTTTTTCGCTGTCGTCCGGCAGCGTGAAGGCGAACATCTCGACCTTCGTAAATTGATGGACGCGATACAGGCCGCGCGACGCCCGGCCATGTGCGCCCGCTTCGGTCCGATAACAATGACTAATACCACAAAGTTTAATCGGCAATTGTTCGGCTTCGAGAATCGTGTCGGAGAGCAATCCGCCGAGCGTGATTTCGGCCGTCGCGACGAGGCTGAGTTCGCTATCGGCGATGCTGTAAATTTGCGTCTCTGGCCCGCGAGGGATAAATCCGATCCCTTGCAAAATTTTATTTTGTGCCAAGTCGGGCGTGATCGTCGGTGTGAAGCCTTCCTTCATCAACATCTGGATCGCGTATTGTTGCAGGGCCAGTTCCAGCAACACGGCGTCGTTTTTGAGAAAGTAGAACCCGTGGCCCGTCACTTTCGAGCCACCTTCAAAATCGAACAGGTCAAGTTTCTCGCCAATCTCCACATGGTCGAGCGGTTTGAAATCAAACTTGCGGGGCGATGTTTTTCCAGTCCGCAGAGCCAAGTTCGCTTGATCGTCGGCACCGATCGGCGCGGAGGGATGCGACAGGTTGGGGATCATTCGCAAGATCGCTTCGGACTCAGCGGCCAGGGCATCGAGATCAACCTGCGCAGCGGTTGTTTGATCGCGAAGTTCGCGGCCCTCTTCCTTGCGGGCATCCCGCTCGGCCGCGTCCTTCACTTTGCCAATCGACTTACTGACCTCGTTCGCCCGACGATTGAGGTCATCGACTTCGAGCTGCTTCTGTTTGCGTTTGGTTTCGAGGGCAGTGAACTGGCTCAGGTCCACCTTGGCACCACGATTGACACAGTTGGTTTGAACGAGGGTGATGTTTTCGAGGACGAATTTACGGTCAAGCATTGTAGAAAACTCAAGAAACAAAAAAGAAACGTAATACATAAATCAGCCCGAAGGGCTGTAATTTTTCAGCCCAGGGCAACGCCCTGGGTAACGGTCCACCACCTATCTCGATTGCCCTGAAAGGGCAAAATAACCTCAATTCTCAAACACGATATACATCCTCTGCCACCCTCAATCCCACACATACCGCTCATCGTACTTGATCCCGTGGCGATTGAAAAACTCGCGTAATTCTTCTTGAAAGGATTTCTTCTGATGATGTAATTCCTGCTGTTCGATGTAATCTCTTACCTTCGGACAAACTGACTGGCTCACCGAAAACGCGGCATAACCATTTTGCCAATGGAAATCGTGGAGTGACGCTCGCTGCGTCTTGATCCATTTCGACGAACTCTTTTTTACTTCCTCAACCACTTTCGATAAAGCCAAATTCTTTGACAATGCAAACAGAATATGGACATGATCGGTCACGCAATTTACTAGGATCGCCAGACTCTCCAAGTTGCGGAGAATTCCGGCGAGATAGGAATTCACCTCGGGGCGAATTTCTGTATGCAAATAGGTTTTGCGTTGTTTCGTGCTAAAAATAATAAGGTGAACAAGGTTTTGGGCAAGGGATTGAGACATGTTCGCAATGCCGGTTTAGGTTGCCCTTTCAGGGCAATTGTCGTCGGGTGATGGCCGTTCCCCAGGGCGTTGCCCTGGGCTGAAAAATTACAGCCCTTCGGGCTGACACGATTGCATTTTGTTTTGAGATTCTACCATCCGCGGCAACCCCCGGCGCAATGACACAAATCTGGCGTTACGTCGCTTACTTCTTCTTATCCCCCACCTTCCCTAACTCTGCCCACAAATACGCACTCGCCTTGATCCCCCGATGAAAATCGGCGAGGCAAAATTTTTCGTTCGGACTGTGCGTGTTGTCGTCGTCGAGTCCCCAGCCCAAGAGCAACGTATCTACGCCCAACTGTTCGGCGAAATTGCGGACGACGGGGATCGAACCTCCTTCGCGAATGAATACCGGTTTCTTGCCGAAACCCTGTTCAATCGCCCGGCTCGCGGCGGCAATGTAAGGACTGTCGAGCGGTACGACCACACCCGGCGACCCGCCGAACTCGATGAGTTCCATCGTGATCCCCGGCGGGCACATTTCCTTGAGCAGCTTTTTCAGAGCGGCCGTGATCTTTTTCGGATCCTGATTGGGGACGAGACGAAAACTGAATTTCGCACCCGCCCGAGCCGGCAGAATCGTCTTCGCCCCTTCGCCCTGATAACCGCTCCACATCCCGTTGATATCGCAGGTCGGCCGTGCCCAGCGACGTTCGAGCGTCGAAAACCCCTGTTCGCCCGTCACTCCCTTCACGCCGATTTGCTGCATGAACTTCTTTTCACTGAACGGAAGCTTGGCAAATTGATCCCGTTCGCGCTTCGTCAGTTTTTGAACGTCATCATAAAAGCCGGGAACTTGCACACGGCCTTTTTCATCGACGAGAGCGGCCAGCATCTTGCACAGCGTGTTAGCCGGATTGGTAACTGCTCCGCCAAAGGTTCCAGAATGTAAATCTTGCTTTGGGCCAGTCAGCCGAATTTCAAAATAGGCTAATCCCTTCAACCCATAAGTAATCGCCGGTTGACCCGGACCAAACTGACTCGTGTCGCTGATGACGACGACATCGCAGGCCAACTTCTTTTTGTTCTTGGCAATGTACGGGTACAGGTTGTGGCTGCCAACTTCCTCTTCACCCTCGATCAAATACTTCAACTGAACCGGCAAGTGACCGACCGTCTTCAACCATGCCTGCGCACTTTTAATGTGCGTGAGCATTTGACCTTTATCGTCGGTCGCTCCGCGAGCATACAAATTCCCCTTGCGACGGGTCGGCTCGAAGGGGGGAGAACTCCATTCCGCCAAAGGATCGGGCGGCTGCACGTCGTAATGGCCATAGACCAAAACGGTCGGGGCACCAGGGACGGCGGGAGACTCCGCATAGACCAGCGGATGACCCGCCGTCGCGATCTTTTCGGCCTTAAAACCGAGGGTACTAAACTGTCCCAGCACCCAATCGGCGGCCTTTTGGACCGAATCGCGGCGAGTGCTATCAGCGGAAACGCTGTCAATTCGCAGCAATTCGCACAGGTCTTCTTCAAACTGGGATGAATGTTGGTCGAGGTATTCGTTGAGCGTTTTCATGCGATACAATATAATGAGTTCGCCGAGAAAAGCCATTGCGGCCGACCCGGCCAAATCTGAAAAATCGCTCGCCCCGCACGAAGCAGAACACTATGTCCACGACCGCTACGGAAGCCCCCGTCGAAATCGCCGAACCCTCGGTCGCCCAACCCGACGAGCAGACCGAAAACAAGACCAAGCGACAGCCGCCGTATCACGTCATTCTGTGGAACGACGACGACCACACGTTCGCCTATGTTGTGACGATGCTGCAAAAGCTGTTTGGTTATCCGCCGGAGAAGGGGTTTAAGCTGGCGGAAGAAGTTGACTTGCGAGGCAAGGTGATCGTCCTCACTACGACCCGCGAACATGCGGAACTGAAGCAAGATCAAATTCACGCTTACGGCAAAGATACCTTAATTGCCGAATGTGCAGGCGCAATGTCGGCCACGATCGAACCAGCGGAATAGGTCAACCAAATCAGACTTTGATCACGGCCGCTTGGGTTTGGATGTGATCGAGCGAATAGAGTTTGCCCTTGCCGCTGCCGGGGCAGACGTCGCAACAGGCTTGCCATGTTTCGGGTGTGCGAATGTTCGAGTCCCAAAAGGGCCACGTGCGACATTGTCGCGGACGATCATTGTAGACCGTGCATTTGCGCGTTTGAGCGTCGAGTAATACACAATCGCCGTTCTCACGCTCGGTCAATGTCCTACGAACGCCAACTTTGCGAACGAACTGTTTTTCAAATTCGGCGGCGTCCATGTTGAGGGCCTTCGCCTCGGCGTCAATTTCCTCTTGGTTCACCCAGACGTAACCCGCCGCGCCCGTGCAGCAATCGCCGCACTGCGTGCATTTGAATTTTAAGCCATCTTCGTACCAAGGAGAATCGCTCATGGGAATTGTGAGGCGGGGGTGAATTGAAATGGTCTGTTTCTTTTCAAAGGTCGTCACTGTACGCGGAACGCGCGTGTTATTCAAGTCGAAGCGTCCAACCGGTTAAAGTCGCCGAACATTCGCTTAGCCGCCGCGTCCACGCGGCATGCTCAACCGGTCGTGGACGACCCGGCTAAGCAATTCTTTGCGAGCTAAGCTCAAGTCAACTGCAACGTCCCACGAGTCACGCCGAGTTGGTTGAGGACTTGCAATTGCTTCCAGGTCGTGCGGCCCGTGTCGAGACCCGCCAACACGCGGGCGTAACGATCCAACAGAGGGCCAACTTCATCTGGCGTTTCGCGAAGTAACTCGACTCGAAAGTTGCGCACGCCGAGACCGATCATGCGGCTCACATATTCCGCTGCCGATTGGGCCACCGAATTGAAGACCGTATTGCGACAGCCCGTATCGGCGAGGAGGGGGAACATCGCACCCGACCGATCACGCAACTCGACCTTGTGATCGTCACACGGCCGCCCGCAGTCGCGCCAGTCCTTGCCGGTGGACATCGTCGCCGCAAAGACGCAATGTTCCATGTGAAACATCGGGATGTGTTGGTGAATAACCACCTCGAAGTTCTCAGTAGGCACCCGGCCCATCAAAGCGACGAACTGTTCCCAATTGAGATCATAACTCGGCACGAGCCGCGTAAAACCTTGTTCCATGAGCCAGGCGGCCGTCAGTTCATTGGCCACGTTCAGCGAAAAATCGCCGATCAGTGTGGTGTCGAGTGCCCGATCGAGGAAGTAACTCAGACTCGCCAAATTCCGAACCAACACCGCGTCAGGTTCATATCGGGCAACGAGTGAAAGCATTCCCTCTTCGCCCGGCTTGAGAATTCGCAACGTTGCGAGACCAATTGGAACGCCCGCCGCGCGGGCCAGCGGAACGGCTTCGCGATAGCGTTGCAACTCTTCAAAATCGCAATAGACCATCGCGGGCCGGGATAAACCGCTCGGCGGATTCCACGCTAACACTGCTTGCAACTGTTCGAGCGAACGGGCCATCACGAAAAGTTGCGGCGTGTTATGGCCGTCATTGACTCGCTGGCGCGTCGGGCTGGTGTTAGGAAATTGAGATGTTTTCGCTTGGCTACGCAACTCGTCCAGCGCGTTAGGATTCACAATCGGATGCCGCGTCGCGACGGTCCTTTGTTCGACTATCTTCGCGACGGCCTGTCGGCGGAGATCGTTCAGAACGCTTTTAGGAACCATGAGCGAATCGGACAAATCGCTCGTCACTTCGCCCAGTTCAAACGGCGTGTCGCCCAACCGGTCAAGTTGCTCGCGAAGCGATTCGAGCGTCAGCGGATGTTTGCGGGCAACTTCCAGCGGGCCGGACCAAACAGCAGAGGCGGAGGTGTTGGAATTATCTTTCGCCGTCAAATTCAACTCGCCGCCAAGGTTTCCCGAAAGTGCAAAGTTCAGCCGTTCGCGTTTGACGATTCGCTCGCGATTGAACGATTGATCGAGCCGCTTGCGCAGGGCCGGATCGTCGGTCCGCCAGACCAGACTTCCCGGCGAAATCGCGTTCAGGTTGACCGCACCCTGAAGGAACGTGATTTCGAGTAATGTCTGCCGAGTGGACGAGGAACCGGCTTTGCCGTCGGCGGCCGATTGCGTCACGACCTCGACAAGTCGGCCCCCTTGTTCGTCCTGTTCCGGATGCCCTTCGTCGAAGACGACACCGTCGCCCGGCTTGAGAATCGTCAGGGGATTTTCTGTGTCGAGCGTGACCACAACACTGCGACGAGTGACACTGTGAACCGTTCCAATTCGGACGCCGCGACTTTTCGGAAAACGGCCGGGGACAAGCTGCTGATGATCGACGCCGCTCAAAAAACCGTGCGTAAAACCGCGCGAGAAACTTTGGGCGAGATCAATTTGTCCCTGCTTGGAAAGAGTGAACTGCCGCCGTTCCAACGCCGCATCAAGGGCTGCCCGATACGTTTGCGTTGTGACCGCGACATACTCCGCACTTTTCAGCCGCCCTTCAATCTTGAAACTGCACACGCCGCACGCCAAGAGTTGGTCGATCACATCATACGAGGCGAGGTCTTGCGGACTGAGGAGATAGGCTTGGTCACCCAAATCTTGCGGCACTCCATCGACGACCAGTTCATACGGCAGACGACACGCCTGCGCACACTGACCCCGATTCGCACTGCGACCGCCAAGAGCTTCGCTCGTCAAACATTGGCCACTATAGGCAATGCACAACGCACCATGTACGAAGACTTCAATCGGGAGTGTCGTTTCGGAAGAAATCTGCTGAATGTCGGCAAGGGTCAGTTCTCGTGCGAGGATCACCCGTTCCACACCGAGGTCGCGCGTGACGTCGATCCCGCGAGCTTCGGTCAATGTCATTTGCGTCGAGCCGTGAATTGCGAGCGTCGGAACGAGCCGATGAATTAGCCGAGCAAGTCCCAAATCCTGCACGATGACCGCGTCCACGCCCGCTGCGGCAATGGCTAGAATGGACTGGGTTGCGTCGGCCAGTTCGTCAGAGAAGATCAACGTGTTGAAGGCGACGTAACCCCGCACGTTCCGCAGATGGAGATACTCCATCACCTGAGGCAGTTCCTCCTGCGTGAAATTCGCCGCCCGATGTCGAGCATTGAAATTTGACAGGCCAAAGTAAACGGCATCAGCCCCGTTGGCGGCCGCGGCACGGAGCGCGTCCCAATCGCCCGCCGGGGCAAGAAGTTCCGCATGCGGCGAGTGAGGGATTGTGGGCATAGATTTCTTGAACGGTTCGACAGGAGGGGTCGGTTTCGCGGCGAAGACTTCCCGCATCAACGCATCTCAATCGCGAAAACGACTCCCGTCCCCTTTTACGTGGCGGCGGCTATTTGCCAACCGGTTGTTTCTCTTTTTCGGGATCTGCATTCACGTTGGGCTTAGGTTCTGGTGCCGGTTTCTTGTCGTCCGAGAAGTCAATCTTCGGAGCAGTCTTCGCCGCGCCAGCGGCCTTGAAGTATTCGCCTTCCTTGACGCCTGCATAGTTGCACCAAATTCCGCTGGGGAAACCGCGGACGTAGGTATTGAGACCTTTGACCGCGTCGTTGTAATTATCGCGCGCAGTTCCGATCCGGTTTTCGGTTCCCTCAAGTTCAACAATCAAGTTCTTAAACGCCTCGTTCGATTTCAGTTCCGGATAGTTTTCCTGCAACATCATGGGAAAGCGGAGTCCACCGAATGAATTCTCGACATTGTTCGCGGCCTTCACGCGGTCGGCCGTGGAGCCGGACGTCATCGCGGCTTTGTTGGCACTGCGGGCTTCAGCAATCGCGATGAAGATCGTTTTTTCTTGCAGGGCCGTTCCCTTGACGGTGGCCTCGACGTTGGGAATCAGGTCAAAGCGGCGTTCGAGCTGCGTTTCGACCTTGGCCCATTCTTGTTTGACATTTTCGTCGAGCGAAACGGCCTCATTGCGGCCGGTCATCGCACAGCCGCCGACCATCACAGCGACAACGACAAGAAACACGACCAAAGCGAGCAAAATGGCGGAAGCATTCATCTTACGTGTTCAACGATGGGGTTAAGATGCGAGATAATGGACGAAAAATCGTCAGGGTACCACTCTATCACGAATGAGGAAGCGTTTGTAGGGTCTGCACTCCTGTCGCTGCGTACCTTGGCTCCGTTTTTGACTCCTTATGTATGCACCGGTGTACGGCCGATATGGCCACGCCGCTCGACTGGCACTCGGTGTCGCACGAATTGCCAGCAAACTGCGCAAAATCGGCCCCTTTTTTCGCCGACTCTGGCAAGCTGTCGTTCCGTCGATTAGGATTTTGGGTGTTGCGGCCTGCCCAATTCCTTCACGTTTGAAACTCAGGACTCCCGCCATGAATCGTCCTTACGCCGTTTTCGTCTGGTCGTTATTGTCCATCATTACCTTCACAACGTCGTCGATCGCGCAAGAGTGGACCCGCTTCCGTGGTCCCAACGGCCAAGGTCAAAGCGACGCCACGACCATTCCCGACAAGTGGACCGAGAGCGATTACAACTGGAAAGTCAAGCTCTCGGGCAAGGGGCATTCCTCGCCCGTGATCTGGGGCGATAAAATTTTTCTGACCAGTGCCGAGGATTCCGGCGCGAGAATGGTCGTCTGTCTCAGTACGAAGGATGGATCGAAGGTCTGGGAGAAGAAGTACCCGGCCGGAACAAGTCATATTCATCAGCAGAATAGTTTTGCGTCGAGTACGCCCGCCCTCGACAAGAGTCATGTGTATGCCGCGTGGTCCACGGCGGAAGAGATTACGCTCGTCGCTTTGACGCACGATGGCAAGGAAGTCTGGAAACAGAACCTTGGTCCGTTCGATAGCAAACATGGTTTCGGCACATCGCCGATGGTCTATGAGGACTTAGTTATCATTGCAAACGAGCAAGAGGGGAAGAGTTTTCTCGTCGCCGTGAATTGCAAAGACGGCAAGGACCGCTGGCGAATTCCCCAAGAGCGAGCGAAGGGGGATCAAAACACATCGTACTCAACGCCGACCGTTTATCAACCGGAAAAGGGGCCTGCTGAATTGATCGTCAACACCTGGGGACAAGGGATGACGAGCGTCGATCCGAAGTCGGGCAAATCGAATTGGGAAGTCACCAAAATGTTTCCGCTACGGCCGATCGGCTGTCCCGTCTTGGCGGGCGGATTGATTTGGGGAAATTGCGGCGAAGGGGGCGGCAACAACACCGTCTTCGCCGTTAAGCCCGGCACGAAAGGGGGCGCACAGCCGCAAGTCGCTTACAAGTTCGACCGCTCGCTGGCACCCTACGTCCCGTCGCTCGTGATCCACGGCAAGCTCGTCTTCTTATTGAGTGAAAAGGGACTCGCGTCGTGCATCAACGCTGAGTCGGGCGAAAAAATTTACGCCGCCGAACGGGTCGGCGGCAGGTTCTCCGGTTCGCCCATTCGTGTGAAGGATCGGTTTTACGCGATCTCGGATGAGGGGGACGTCTTTGTGCTAAACGCGGGCGAAAAGTATGAGGTCATCTCAAAAAATCCACTCGGTGAACTGGCCCGCTCGACCCCCGCTGTGAGCGACGGCGTGATGTACTTGCGGACAGAGTCGCAATTGTTTTCGCTGGGGAAGAAATCGGGCGCGGAATAGGACGATAGTTTGTCGCGGGTAACATACCCATCCATGCTTAGGGTTCGGCTCGAATTAACTTCGCGGTTTCGCAACAGTCGGTTAACCGCGACGCGGAGCGAGGGGATATCGTTGCATTAACCGGAGGCATGAAAAATCAAATCGGGACGCTAATTCGGACCAATTCCTTACCTTGGCTTAGACTTAACGCTCCGTATGCAAAGGCGTACACCCGACAACGACAATGTTGTCAAGCCGCAGGCACTGACCTACACGTTACTGACCTACGGGTTAAAGTCTCCCACATAATCTGGGTTCACCCAACAATTCCAAGCGGGCAACTAAGCCAGCCACCGTCAAGTTGTGGATTGAATCGGAGGTCAGCCGCAACTCGGTTGGTACTGAAACCATGAGCGGCACCGGTATCAGATTGTCGTGGAGTTCTCCGCCTACAACCAACGAGCCATCCATCACGTCGAGCGGCAGAATGGGAATTTTACCGCTCGAGGTGGCGTCCTTAAAGTCAACCGGGCGTCCTGAACCCGAATCAAACCCAGGGCGACCTTCCGACTTGTGGAGATAGGCAGGACGAAAATTAACCACAATGGTTCCCTCCCGAATGACAATCTCGGCCACGTTCGAATCGTGAATTTCGATGGTCGTGTTCATGGTTTTGTGAAAGCTTGCGGGACGCCAAGTCTAGTAGGTCAGGCCTGTGGCCTGACAAGTGGCTCTTGCGATTTCGCAGCCGTCAAAATGTTTTGTGAAAGCGAAACTCAACTTTGTCAGGTACGGGGTACCTGACCTACAACTTAATCACGGCGGCGGGCGTGTAGCAATTCCCCTGCGGCGATGGGTCGTACGTCCTTCGCGTCGAGCGTTACCAGAGCAATTGTTGTTCCGTCCCCATCGACAAACTCGACTTCGAAGGCTTGGCCGCCTCCGTGAATATGCACGACGGCACCCACATCTCCTGAATGAAGTCCATCAGCGGACATGTCACGAGTTAGCACAACCATTGAGTGTTCAGTAAGCATAGTCTTGTAGGTCTGGCCTGTGGCCTGACAGGTGGCTCTTGCAGTTCCCGCCGCCGAAATGTTTTGTGAAAGCGACGCTCAACGTTGTCAGGCCAAAGGCACTGACCTACAAAATCACTTCACCAACAGCATCCGCTCCAACGCGACCAGTGACCAGCGGGCGGTTTCTTCATCGACGTGAATGATATTCACCGGCGTGCCTGCAAGGATGTTGTCCAGGCTCCAGCACAGATGAGCCAGGTCGATCCGATACATCGTTGCACACATGCAAACCACCGGCGAGAGAAAATGAATTTCCTGATCCGGGTGCAAGTGTTTGAGGCGGTTGACGAGATGCAGTTCCGTTCCAATCGCCCATTTCGTTCCGGCGGGTGCGGACTCAACCTCTTTGATAATTTTGCTCGTCGAGCCGCGAATGTCCGACTCATCAACGACTTCCATCGCACACTCAGGATGGACGAGAACCTTAATCCCCGGCACTTTCGCCCGCAGTTGATCGACGTGTTCCGTGCGAAACATCGCGTGAACGCTGCAATGTCCTTTCCACAACAGCACCTTCGCCCGGCGGATGGTGTCCTCGCTGTTGCCGCCGAAGTCGCCCGCAAACGGATCCCACAAAGCCATTTCGTCGAGTGGAATTCCCATCGCTTTGGCCGTGTTGCGACCCAGATGTTGGTCAGGAAAGAACAACACTCGCTTCCGCCGCTCGAATGACCATTTGAGTACGGCCGCCGCATTGCTCGATGTGCAAACAATTCCGCCGTGCTTGCCGCAAAAGGCTTTCAGGCTCGCGGCCGAATTGATGTACGTGACCGGCGTAATCTCGTTGACGTCGATCAACTCGCCCAGTTCTTCCCAACAACCATCGACCTGTTCAATCGCCGCCATGTCGGCCATCGAGCAACCCGCCGCAAGGTCAGGCAACACGACCGTCACTCGCTCGCCGTGACGCTGTTCCAAACAGTCGGGCCGGTTCGCCAGGATGTCGGCGGTCTCGGCCATGAAGTGGACACCGCAAAAGGCGATATAGCGACAATTGCCACTGCTCGCCGCCATCTGGCTCAGTTGATAACTGTCGCCTTGCAGGTCGGACAGTGCGATCACTTCGTCCTGTTGATAATGATGTCCCAGGATCAACAACTGCGGGCCTAACTCCGCCCGCACAAGGTTGATACGCCGCGTAAGGGTGTCGTTGTCGACCGACTTGTACGGCTTGAGGGACAGCGGGTCGGCAGTGGCGGTGAGGGAAGTCATAAGTCGGAACGCAAAATGCAAAACGGAGGATTCAGTAAGCCGCAACCGTCAGTCGTGGAGGACGGGCGGGCAACAATGAACGTTGAACATTCAACATTGAAACCTGCCGTCCGCTCCAGCAGTCAATTATATTATATCCACTGAGAGGTTCGCGGATAATGGCCTGCGATTCTCGCGGATTTGGCCGAATTTCCCGTGAAATAGGGTTTGGCGACATTTGGGGGACGAGTGACGAACCAAACGACAGACGGTCAATCAATTCGCAATGCTAGCACACAATTGCCGCAGGTTGGGCAAAGTTTACCGGCGGATATTGCCGATAAAGACTGAGCGGGCAGGTCGCTCATTGTTTACTATTGACGGTTCACGGTTCCGCATTTTGCGTTTTAACTTTCCGCCATGTCCTCACCCGACCCATCCCTGCCACCGCGAACACTGCCGGGCTTCACGCGAAGTCTATTGCGGGTGAAAATTCCGGTCATGGCGACACTCGCGTCGAAGAAGCAGTCGATGCGTCAGGTTCTCGAACTCGCCCCCGGCTCGATCATCGCTTTTGACAAGCCCTGCGAAGAATTGCTCGTGCTGGAAGCGGCGGGGCAAAATGTTGCCCGCGGTGAAGCGGTCAAAATTGGTGACAAATTCGGCCTGCGGATCAAACAGATGATCATGCCCGAGGAACGCTTCGCGACCGTCCGCAAGTCGGGTTGAGCGTCTCGTGCCGCTGAGATTCCTTCATCGTGGAAGCAGAAATAAACCCAGTCAGCTGGCGAAATTTCCGTTCTCGTCGGGGTCGGGGTATCTCAAAATACGTGGCAATTCACCGTCGGTTCTCCGCAGGTCGCACACGTATGCGATGGCAACGAAGGCGAGCGTCACGCGCAATTTCGATATTCCAACATCGGTAAGTTTTGCCACACCGATTCCGCCGCTCGCCTTACTACTTCGCATCGCCTTCGCTGCGAATCTGCTCGAACGACTTGCCCAGTCGCTTGCGCGACGGTTGACTCGGGCCGCTCATCGCGGGCAGGCTGCTCGTGCGATGGTTGCTCAAGACGGGTGCCGCACCGATCATGCTGGCCAGTTGCGGGTGCAGGTCTTCTCCCTGGTCCGGAACGCCAATCTGCGTAATCGCATCCGAAACGCCCATCAACACTGAACGACGCACACCGTCACGAATCCAATTGAAAACACTCATGGTAAAAAACTCCTTAGAAAAATGAGCCAATGTTTAAGTTAATGATAAGGGAAACGGTTTAGCCGTTCGTTTGGGTCCGTTTGCTTGTGCGTCGATTGTTCCGTGTCGTACAGCCCGAAGGGCTGACATTATTCAACCCGGGGCAACGCCCTGGGTAACAATCACCCCCACATCCCAACGCCCCAAAGGGCACAATAAAATGTTGTTTCGCCCTTTCAGGTCGGGTTTATCTGTTGCACACCTATTTTCCCAGGGCGTTGCCCTGGGCTGAAAAATACAGCCTTTCAGGCTGGTAAATGCAATCAATGCTGACTAAATCCAAAAAACACCTTACGCCGCTCGGCGACGGATGACCGTGCCGCTCGACCGTTCGTCATAACGGGAAATGACCAACGCTGCGTTCTGACCGCCAAAGCCAAAGCTGTTGCTTAGCACATGTTGGCAATCGACTTCGCGAGCCACATTCGGAATGTAATCCAGATCACAATCGGGATCGGCCGAGTCTTGATTGATCGTTGGCGGGAGTACGCCCGTCCGGACCGCGAGCAAACTGATGACCGCTTCAATCGCTCCCGACGCCGTTGTGAAATGGCCCAACATGCTTTTCGTACTCGAGATCGGCACCTGATACGCTTGGGAACCAAACACCCGTTTGATGGCGAGCGTTTCGACTTTATCGTTGAGGAGGGTACCTGTCCCGTGGGCGTTGATGTAGTCGATCTGTTCGATGTTGACCTGTGCATCACGGAGTGCTTGCTCCATGCAGGCGGCGGAACCGCGACCCTCTGGATGAATGTCGGTAATCCGAAAAGCGTCTTGAGACGATCCGTAACCGGTCAACTCGCCCCAAATGTCGGCCTTGCGGCGGAGGGCGTGATCAAGGTCTTCCAGAATCACAACTGCTCCTCCTTCGCCGACCACAAATCCGTCCCGGTCGCGATCAAACGGTCGAGAGGCCTGGGTCGGCTCGTCGTTGCGTGTGCTAAGGGCCGCCAGCCGCTGAAATCCGGAAATGCCAAACTCGTGAATCATGCTGTGTGACCCGCCCGCGAGCATGACATCAACATCTCCCCGGCGAATTAGTTCGCCCGCTTCGCCGATGGCCTGCGCACTCGAGGCA
>JAYUFG010000550.1:0-22895 GCA_043738845.1 Planctomycetaceae bacterium | reverse complement strand
CGACCAAACCACTCCTCCTCCAACTTCAGCACCTTCCGACGCTCCGCTGCCGTTCAATGTAAAATTGCTCGGCACGACCAGTTTGCTCAATGACATTGCGACCGAGATGGCCTTTCCGGTCATCCCGATGTTGTTGCAACAAATCGCGCCGGGACAGAAGTGGCTCCCCAGCGTGGTGGAAGGGGTCGCCGATACGGTCGCTGCGATCCTCAAACTTTTTTCGGGCAACTGGTCCGACCGTTTGGGAAATCGGCGGGGGTTCGTAATCGGCGGATATGCGTTGGCGTGCGTCGCACGGCCCTTCATTGGATTCGCAACGGCGGCCTGGCATGTCGTCGGAATTCGCACGGTTGACCGGTTAGGTAAGGGACTGAGAGCATCCCCTCGCGACGCTCTCATTGCCGACTCCGTTCCCGAATCGCAACGGGGGCGAGCCTTTGGCTTTCATCGGGCGATGGACCATTTAGGTGCCGCAATCGGGCCACTGTTGGCGTTTTTGTTCTTGTGGTTGTTTCCCGGCCATTTACCGGAACTGTTTTTTGTCACGGCAATTCCCGGCGTATTTATTATGGTGTTGCTATTGTGGGGCTTGCAAAACCCGCCGCAACTGACGCCCGCCGGTAAGGAGTTCAAACTCTCGTTACGACCGTTCGATGCCCGCTTCAAACGCTATCTGTTGTGTGTGCTGCTGTTCACGCTGGGAAATTCGAGCGATATGGTGTTGCTGCAAAGGGCAGGCGATTTGGGCGTGAATACGCCGCTGTTGTGGTGCGTGTTTCATATCGCCAAGAGTGTCGGCAATCTGTTTTGTGGGCGGCTTGTGGATCGGCGAGGGCCGTTTAAGATTTTGCTGATGGGCTGGGGAATGTACGCGTTGGTCTATCTCGGCTTTGGCTTCGCGAGTGCCGCCTGGATGATCTGGGGTTGGTTCGCGGTCTATGCGATCCATTATTCGCTGGCCGAACCGGCCGAGAAAACTTTGGCCGTTCAATTGGCGGGCAAAGAACGCAAAGGTCTCGCGATGGGTTGGTTCAACTTCATGATCGGCATTTGCACATTGCCCGCGAATTTGCTGACGGGCTGCTTGTATCAAGAGTTTGGCCCGAAAGTGGCGTTTACGACCTGTGCCGGTTTCGCAATCCTCGCAAGCGGATTGTTGCTTACGGTCCGCCGTGAGGTGCAGTGACCACTGAGAGCTTGTTAATGAATTGGTTTTGGTGCTGTGCGCCACGGGTTGACGCGCACACCTCTCGAAAATCACATGTTCGTCAAATCATCGCGACCGCCGGGACCGATTAAATCGTCGAGGGCCGCCGTTAAAGTTGCCGCATGGTCCAAGTTCTCGGCATAGATACGACAGATTCTTTGGCTGATCGGCAACTGCCGAAACAAATGATCGTCGGTCAACGGACGAACCTGATTTTCCGCCGGGTCGTATAAAAAGTTTTGACCCGCCGCTGGTCCCCGCGTGTCGGGTCGATGGACATGTCGCGCCAAGTCTATCCGTAGCGGTAAGTGATGCAATTCCGTCGGCAAGGCGGCCCGAATCGCCCGCTCCACAAAATCGGGCTTGCTAAAAATGCTGCTGTTTTCCGCCGCGTCTGGCCCAAACACGAGATTCCGCTGACAGACCATCTTCCAATGAACATCGCGATTCAAAAAAGCCCGCCAGCGTTTTCCCAGTTCCCGCTTCTCCGGATGGTCACTTTCCTCCCAGCGGGCCACATCAACCAACAGCGACCACTCGGTGAAGTGTTGATACTCGCGCAGGTGCTCGACCGGATTGCCGGGAAACAACCATTGCCGTCCAGAAGCAAACAAGTCTTGCAAAGTCAGATCAATCGCCCGCACGGTTCGATGAAAATAGAGCGAGCGAAATAATTCGGCTCGCACGCCGATGAAACGGACGAGTGCGTCGATCCCGCGCGAATGAATCGTTAAGCCATTACGGCTGAAATAGGAGTATCGCAGCAGCCGATCGACGTCGATTGCCCGCGTGCTGTACCCACTCATATAAGCGTCACGGAGGACAAAATCAAGATTGTCCACGGTATAAATTCCGCTGAACAGACTCCGCAAAAATCGCAACCATTGTGGACCGTCGTGCAGTTGATTTTGTTTGGGCCGCGTGATGAGAAACGCAATTTGTTGCGGGTCGAGAACTTCGTGCGGTTCGAGACGGCTGTTCGGATTGCGGCGGACATTCCGGAGCAATTCGCCCAACTCCTGACAGATAATCACGCTGCCGAGCGTTTCGTGCGTCACGCCGTACTGCGACAGAAAATGCTCATCGAAAAAATGTCCAAAGGGTCCATGCCCGACATCATGCAATAGACCCGCCATACGCACGAGTGATTCCACATAGCCACGACTGGGAACATCGGGACAAACTTCGGCCAGACTTTCGTACAGTGCGGCGACGGCGCGACTGCCTAGGTGCATTACACCCAGGACGTGTTGAAACCGCGTATGTTCGGCCGTGGGATAGACGTACCACGCAGTTTGCAATTGGTGAATCTGTCGCAGCCGCTGTACCCAAGGATGATCGATGATTTCTCGCTCGGCCACTTCGCCGTGGGGCAGTCCCACCGGTGCGGTGAACGGGATGTAACCGTGGAGCGGATCGTGAGTCAAACTCTCGCTTTGGAAATCCTTCATAGCACCGCATTATCTCACAACGTAAGGGTTCGGGATTCAAGACTACTCCACCTTGATCCCCAACTTGTTCATCGCTTTCGTCAGATATTCTCTGGCTTCTCTCGCGGCATTTTCCGGACTGTCGATGTAGGGATACAGCTCGACTGTGATCCAGCCGTCGTAACCCGTCGCGTCAATCGCCTTCAATGTTGCCTCAAAATCAATCGCACCGTGACCGGGGATCAAGTGTTTATGGACCCGCGTCGAAGCGATGTCCTCAAAGTGATAATGTTTCGTGTGCGGTGCCATGCGAGCTACCCAATCCTGCGGGTCTTCACTAACACAATAAGCGTGACCAACGTCAAAGTTCAAACCGACGTAGGGCGATTTAATCCGCTCCATGAACTCCAAATACTCACCAAACTTCTCAATGAACAAATCTGGCTCCGGCTCGATCAGTAACTGTATTTGTAGTTTCTCGGCGACCTCGACACAGGGCATTAGCTCTTCGTAAAAAATCCTTGCCGCGTCGGCCCGTGTTTGACCCGGCTGCAATTGGCCACCTGGCTCGGTCGTGATGTTCTGCGCCCCAATATCTTTCGCCAACTGCAAGCACCGTTTCGTATGCTCGCGACGAATCGCCCGATAATGCGGGTCCGGATCGGTCCAGCCGGGATGCCAGTAGGGCTGCCGCGGGTCGGCGACGGCGTTCATCATAAAGGCATTGATGTTCGCAATCGTCAGTTTATGTTTATCGAGCGACCGGCGAATCGACTCTTTTCGCTCCTCTAGCAGTCCGGCTGGCCAAGCATGCGGGACGTCGGCCAAAACTTCAATGCCCGAATATCCGAGTGACGCAATGGAGGAGATCGTGTCCTCAATCGAAAAGTGCATGAACGCATTGGAACTAAAGGCCAGCTTCATCGGGTTCTCGCAGCGGTGGAGTGGGGCAGGAGAAAATTACGGCGTGACGTTACAACGGGGAACGATTTAGTATAATTGGTCGGCCCACAAAACGAAACGGGCGACACACATCATTTCAAGACGATTTCTATGATCCCCAGCGGCACAACACCCTCGCCCGAATCATCGCTCGAATTGCTCAAAGATGTGCGCTGGTTGACGAGTGAAGCCGCTAAACCGTGGTTGGCACAGGCGGCCAAAAACCTGACCAATGTGATGAAGTTGACCCAATTGTTACGGGCGGAACTGTCACCAAGTCGGACGCATCTGGTCCTTGAACAGGCCGACCTGCGATGGAGGGCAAGAAAGAAATTCACGCACGCGGATGAGATGTTCTTCGCTCGTCAGGGGCTTGAACAGGCGACGGACGAATTTGTGGCGGGCTATAAGGCGAGCCGATTTCCGCGTGACATGTCGGTCACCGATCTGTGCTGCGGGATCGGTGGAGATTGGCTCGCGCTGGCCGCGCGGGGGCCGACCGTGGGCGTCGATCAAGACCCGATCATTGCCCATCTGGCGGCGTCTAACGCTACGGCGTTGGGAATTTCGCTTTCCGATGCGACGAAATTTCAGGTGGGCGATGTGGCGCAATTCTCCGTTGCCGACTTCGCCGCGTGGCATATTGATCCCGACCGGCGGCCGCAGGGGAAGCGAACGACGCGAGTGGAATTGTATTCTCCCGGTCCAGAAGTGCTCTCGCGATTTTTGCATGATTCGCCGAATGGTGCGATTAAGTTGGCACCAGCGGCTGAGCTTCCCGACGAGTGGAAACATGCGGCGGAGTCGGAGTGGATCAGTCGCGACGGCGAATGCAAACAGTTGGTTGCCTGGTTCGGCGGACTTGCCCGATCTCCCGGCCAGCATGCGGCCACGCTGATTGCGTCGAACGATCCAACAAAATTTCCACGTACAGTTGTCGGTAGGGCACATCACGATTGGACCACTGCTGAGAAGATCGGTCGATACGTGTACGAAGTTGACGCCGCCGTGCTCGCGGCAAAATTGCCCGGCGTGCTGGCGGAGGAACATGGCTTGCTCTCCATCGATTCGCACGCCGGATATTTGTCGGGCGACAAGCTGCTATCCGACGCCGCATTAACTCCGTTTGAAGTTTTGGAAGTCATGCCGCTTGATCGCAAGCGTTTGAAAGCCGCACTGCGTGAGCGAAACGTCGGCCGTTTAGAGATCAAAAAGCGAGGGCTGCTCGACGACTTGGAGAAACTGCGGGCCGAATTGAGGACGACCGGAGATGAACCGGCCACTCTAATGCTGACCAAATTCAACGGCTCGGCGACCGCGATCATTGCCCGACGGATTGCTCCATCGGGGAATTCACCGCTGTCCGAATCGACCGCATGACGTATACTTTGGATGGATGACCGGTACGTTCTATTCGTCGCAACCTTTGGACTCTCGCCATGACTACTCCCAGCCCAGACCGCGAAACGTCGTTTGCCGAAACTGCTTTGAAATTAGGTGGCAAAAGCGACGAAGAGGCTCGCCGAACGGGTGCCATTGATACGGCCGACGATCAGGTCGAGACGCTGTTCGCCGCCCGATTTCAAACGGTGAATAGCCCGATCCATCGGGCAGTGTGGGACCGGGAACTGCCGATTGAATTGTTTCAAAGTTCGCCCGTCGAAATACCGGCCGATGTACAACAAGTCATGCAACACTCGCTCGAAGTCGTTCGCAAACATCGAACGGCGGGAACTCTCCAGGACGAGAATAAAAAGATTAACGACGCTGTGATGCAAGACTTAGCCACGGCTGGCTATTGGGGATTGCTCGTCGATAAAGAACATGGCGGAATGGGAACGCCGTTCGCTTGCTTCGCCCCGTTTTTGACACAAATGGCAATGCTCGATCCAACGATTGCCGGCTTGGCGTCGGTGCATGGCTGCATTGGTGCGGTCGACCCGGTGCGGACATTCGGCAGTGACGAGCAGAAAAAAAGGTTTTTGCCGCGATTGGCGAATGGCGAATCGCTTTCGGGTTTTGCCCTGACGGAACCGTGTGCTGGTTCGGACTTGACCGCGCTGCGAACGACGGCGGTCCGGGCGGGAAATGAGTTTATCGTCAATGGCGAAAAGCTGTTCATCACGAACATTGTTCCCGGTCGCACGGTGGGACTGGTTTGTTTGATTGAGAATAAACCGGCAGTGCTGATTGTCGAATTGCCGAAGGAAGAAAACGACAATTTTCAATTGAAGAAATATGGTCTATACGCGCTCAAGCACACGTACAATCGGGGAATCGTCTTTAAGGATTTTCGCGTCCCGGTGGAGAATCTCTTAACACCGACCAAGGGTGATGGTCTGACCGTGGCCTATCACGGTTTGAATCTCGGTCGCGTCGCGCTGTGTGCGAATGCGGCGGGGACGATGCGGCTGATGCTCGCCAGCATGTTGCCCTGGGCCAAGTTCCGCAAAACCTACGGTCAAACGATCAGTACGCGGGAACTTGTGCAACGCCGCGTCGGTCGCCTGTCGGGTTTGATCGTGGCCTGCGACGCCTTAGTTCAATGGTGTGCTGGGTTATTGGATCAAGGTTATCGAGGTGAAATGGAATGCGTCATCGCCAAGATATTTGGCAGTGAAGCACAAAAAGAAGCGGCGATTGAACTCTTTATGAAAACCCACGGCGGTCGGTCGTTCTTGCACGGCCACTTGTTCGGCGACAATGTGCATGAGTACCTCGCTCCATGTATTTACGAAGGCGAAGGAGAAATGCTCGCACTCGGCTTTTTCAAATCACTCGTTAAGCAACATGGCGTTCAGTTTTTTGAACCGATTGGCAAAACACTGCAAGCGGCCGGGATCAAGAAACCAAGCCTTGCTAATCCGATCCATCTCTGGAAACTAAAGGGAGCGATTTGGCCCTATGCCAAATGGATGACGGGCCAAAAGTTACGTGGTCGGCCCGCACCCCAGTTACCGCCGATGCCGGAGAATTTGCAAGCCAGTGCGAAGTTCGCAATTAAAGGTTTACAACGCTCGGCGATGGAAATCTCCTCGACGATGAGCAAGTTCCAACTCGCACTGGCCGACCGACAATGTCGCATGGCCGAACTGTCCACGAGAGTGCAAGATTTGATCGTCATCCTTTGTACAAGCCTGTACGCGGCGCAACAAACCGACGAGATCGTTCGTGCGGCGGCCGATTGTCTCTGCCAAGATTTGATTCGCAAGCAGACAGGGCATCGTCCTACGGACCGTTACTTTCGTTCGATCACGAAGCTCGGCGAACAAATCGCCGACGGCGGGTTCAAGTCGATTGCCGGATTGCAGCCCGACGAAATTATGATGCCCTACGAACAGCGGTAGGGATTTGACACGCTGTAACTGTTTAGCCGTATGAAGTCGAATCGATAAATCTCACGCCAAGGCGCAAAGCTCGCAGAGAAAGGGAATTGTAAAAAGGCGACCGAACCCGAAACTGAGACACAAAAATGTTTCGCGAACTGCGTGAGGACAACGAATCGTCTCCAGGTAACACCTTTGCGAGCTTTGCGCCTTGGCGTGAGCTTTTTTTCGTACCCTCCGCACAATTTCCGGTTCAACGGACGGTTACTTCAAACGGCTAAACTGTTACGACACGCTAAGATGTTCGCGTTTCGCAAGGCAAAAGAACGTTCCATCACCGCATGAAATGGCGACGATTACGCTGTCAGGTGCGAGGTGTCTGACCGACAGCGGTGTTTTCTTCCGAAACCGTATCGGGCACGATTTCAATCAAGAGGCGGTCGATTCTCCGCCGGGTTGCGTCGAGAACCCGCAGCTTGACGTTCTTCCAAACAAGCTCTTCGCCCACATGCGGAATGCGGCCCAGTTCGTGGAAGACGAACCCGCCCAGCGTGTCAAAATCGGCCTCCTCGGGCAGGTGCAATCCTAACCGCTCGTTGACCTCTTGAATGCGAGCGCGGCCGAGTGCCTCCCAACGATTGTCATGTACCAGTGAGAGAGGTTCGACCACTTGCTCGTCATGTTCGTCGTCGATTTCGCCGACAATTTTTTCCAGAATGTCCTCGATCGTCACTAAACCGCTCACACCGCCGTACTCATCCAGGACCACTGCCAAGTGGTTTCGCGAACGCTGAAATTCCCGCAACAGGTCGCTCACCGACTTCGTCTCCGGCACGAAATAAGGTTTGCGGAGGATCGCCCGCAATGGTCGGCGAGCGGTCGCCGGTTGGGCCAGTTCTAACAACAGGTCTTTAATATGCAGCAGGCCGACGATTTCATCGCGACTTTTGCCGGTGATGGGGATTCGCGAGTGACCCGCCGCAGCGGCCAATTTCACGATTTCGTCCCACGACGAGTCGGCGGGAAAAGCCACCATTTCGGTGCGGGGCGTCATGATGTCGAGCACGACCGCGTCGCCCAGTTCAAAGACCCCTTCGATCATGTCACGAGCTTCTTCTTCGAGGAGTCCGTCGCGTTCGCCTTCGCTGACAATGGTGCGGATTTCCTCGGCGAGCGTTTCTTCGGAGTCGGCTTTGGAACGGGGCCAACGGGAGATCAGCGCACGTACTCCCCACGCGCCTGTCGCGCCGAGAACAATTCCGAAAAATAGCCAACCCATTGAATCCATGAATAACCTATTGAGTTTTCGCGTCAGAGTGCAGCGACTTGCTACTCCGCACGATCCGGTGCCGCTGCAGCGGGCATTTCAATGCCCAGCCGTTCGAGTGTGGCCCGTTCCGCCCGCCGCATTTTGGTGGCGGCCGTCGGGGTCGTGTCGTCATACCCGACAAGGTGCAACATCCCATGCACAATATACAGCAGAAGTTCGTCCGTGGCAGGCCAATTCCAACGGGGTGCAGCGGCCATCGCAGTTTCGGCACTGGCCACAATTTCCCCCTCCAGTCGCCCGGCGTCCTGCTCCAGCACAAAGCTAATCACGTCGGTCGGAAAATCGTGCTGCAAAAACTGGCGATTCACTTCATGAATGCGGGCGTCATCGACAATCGCCACGCTAATCTCGGCATTGCTCACGTCGGCCGAGGAAAGAACTTCTTTCACCGCCGCGCGAATTCGCGCCCGATCAACAGTCAGAAATTTTTGCTCGTTGGCAATGGCGACGGCAATCATGCGAGACATCCGATCAGGCGGTCCGTTGTTCGCGAGATTCCCGCTGTTCGGGATACTTCACGCGACCGTGATAGACGGCGGTCAGCGACTTGACGAGACTATCTTCGATCGTGTGGACCTCTTCGAGCGTCAATCCACACTCGTCAAATTGACCATCCAGCAATCGCTTCATCGCCATGTCATGGACCAAGCTCTCGATGCGGGCCGGGGTTGGCTCGACGAGTGTGCGGCTGGCACTTTCGACGGCGTCGGCGAGCATCATCACGCCGGCCTCTTTCGATTGGGGCTTTGGTCCGGGATAGCGGAAGGCATTTTCATCGACGTCGGCGGCGAAGGGATCGTTTTCGCTTTGTTCGTTGGCTCGTCGATAAAAATACTCGACGAGCGTCGTCCCGTGATGCTGCTGAATAAAGTCGATAATCGGCTGCGGCAAATGGTGCTGACGTGCCAAGTCGGCACCATCTTTAATATGCGCGATGATAATCAACGTACTCATGGCGGGCAGGAGTGACTCGTGCCGATTGCCGTCGGTCCCTTGATTCTCGACGAAGTAGGCGGGCTTGAGCATCTTGCCAATGTCGTGAAAATAGGCCCCGATCCGGGTGAGCAGACCATGCGCACCGATACTTTCTGCGGCGGCCTCGGAAATGGACGCCACATTGATCGAGTGGTTGTAGGTGCCCGGCGCGCGACGGACCAGTTCTTGCAACAAAGGATGGGCAATATCGCCCAACTCGAGCAGGCTGATGTCCGTGAGAACCTCAAACAGATTCTCGATGAACGGGAGCAAGCCGGTCATGAGAAATCCGGCGACGACGCTCCACAAAGCAACCCGTCCCGCTTCCGCCAAGAGGGCACTCGTGGCAGTCCCTTGAAGCGTATTCCCTGGCCGCCAAAATGCGAATTTGAGCACGTCGGTGAGATGTTCGGTTTCCAACGGATGTTGATGCAGCAGGCGAATCCCAATCGTGGTCAACCCGGCGACAACAGCGGCACACAGGCCGACGTAAATCAGTTTGCTGCGGCTGCGAATGCGGCCCAACATCAAGATCGCACCCGACGCCGCACTGAGCAGGATGACAAACTCGGCCAGACTTTGTCCCAGTGCGATCACGACGGTTAAAGCCAGAGCCGCCGACATGAGCAACGCCATCTCTTGCTGATAAGCAATGGCGACCGTCATGCCGAACAAAAGGATGGGGATCATTTCGGCCCGCCATTCATCGCGGGCAGCGATCAGCGACAGTCCGAAAGTGAGGACGACCAAGCCGAGCAACATGACAAACCGGCGTAAATTTGCAAACAGGCGTCGTTCTCGATACGCGAGGTAATATCCACACAGTACATACAAAGCGAGGAACATGCCCCACACAGCGACGGAACGAAACAGGGCGGCCGAAAAGGGCGTTTGTTTGTTGACCGTTTCGTCTTCTAGTCGCAAGAGCGTTAGCTTTTCGCTGGTTAAAGGTTGGCCCGCCTTGGCCAGCGCGGTTCCCGCCGCAACCGTATCGTTGATGTTGTTTTTGGGTTGAGCTTCGGCGAGCCCTTCCGATTTCATCGACAGGTCGCGATTGAGTTTGAGCGTGCCGGGCAGGCCCTTTTTCTGCAACCAAGTAAAGACCCTCTCGGCCACTTCCAGCGAACCGAGATTTGCATCTAGGTCTTTTTGCAGCTTGACGATGACTTCCACCAGATGGACTTCGTTGAGCGGGACGTTGACCGGAAATTCAGGTTGCGCCACGTCGCGTACTTGAATCTCGAGCTGATTGCCTTTACGTGAGTCGAGTTCTTCCAGGTCCGTGAGCAGACCATGTTGTTCCAAAGGCGTGAACGTCTTGCTCAGGTCTTCCTTAAACTTGGACAGTTTTCCTTCTGCGAGCAACGCCTCGCGAAACTTCTGATAGGTCTCTTCTTTTTGTTCCAGCGTAAACGCAGGCTGGATTTTTTTGAGATCGCCGGGTGGGGTGGTGGGCTTGGTCGGCGTCGGTAGAAAGTCTTCCCACACGTCCATCCCCAACTCGGCCAGCGTCGGCGTCGTCGTGATCTTGGCGACGGTGTTGACCAGTTCGGCGCGACGCTGTTTGAGAGCTTCTGGATTATGGTCATAGACGAAGATCGCGCTCGCTTTGGCCGCTTCGCGGGCACTCTTGGTCTTGGCTTCATTGGGAAATTCGATGCCGACTCGCGAGATCACATCACGGTTGGGAACGTAACCGGTCCGATAGGGGAACGGCGTGGACCAACCTTGCATCATAACCCACATCGCAACCGCCGCGAGAATGCACAACCCGATCCGTTTGAGAACGGTCCGGTCGCGCAGATAGAGCATCGTCCGCTCGAGCATCCCTGGGGGAAGTTCGAGAGCGGCAACTCGCTCGGATCGTGTCCGTTTTTGATAACCGTGGGCCATAAAGTGAGTGCGGCGGGAGGGCAGAAAGGACGCTTTGATTTCTGCCGAAAGGGAATGGTCCTGTTTGGAAACCAATTCTTACTTACGCCGTTTTGGTTCCTCCTCATAAGCCTGCACGATTTCCTGCACCAAGCGGTGGCGGACAATATCCGATTTCATCAACTCGACTTCGCAATAGCCTTCAATCGTATGCAGCCGCGACATCGCATCAACCAGACCGCTGCGAGTATTCTCCGGAAGATCGACCTGCGTGGTGTCGCCGGAAACAACAACTTTTGATTCCAGACCCATTCGCGTGAGAAACATTTTCATTTGCGAAACGGTGGTGTTTTGCGCTTCGTCCAAAATGATAAAGGCGTGATTGAGCGTTCGGCCCCGCATGTAGGCCAGCGGAATCATCTCGATCACATCTTGTTCGGTTAGCCGTTTCACCACGTCGAAATCCATGATCTCGCGGAGGGCGTCGAGCAACGGCCGCAAATAAGGGTTGATCTTGGCTTGCAAATCGCCGGGCAAAAAACCGAGACTCTCGCCCGCCTCAACGGCCGGGCGAACCAGGACCAGTTTGCGAACCCGTTGCTGCTTTAGCGCGGCGACCGCCATCGCGACGGCCAGGTACGTTTTCCCGGTTCCCGCAGGACCAGTGCAAAATACGAGATCGTGATCTTGAATCGCCTGCACGTAGCGGGCTTGGCCTTCGGTCCGGGGGCTAACTTGACGCCCCAGCGAAGAGGTTGCAATTTGGGGATGCTCGGCGGCACCGTTCCCCATTACACGGGCCAGCACCTGAGCGACATCCTCGGCCAAGAGTTTTCCTTGACGGGTCAACCGTTGCCGCATTTGTTCGATGACTTCCGTCGCCCTGATGACGGCCGCTTCGTCCCCTTCGATGACAATCCGGTCATGGCGTGCGCGGATATCGACGCCCAACGAGGAGCGTATCTTTCGCAGGAATTGATCGCGCGGCCCGAACAGAGACAATAGTTCGTGCGGATCGACCGCCGAGATGGTTGCTTCGCTCATCCGAGGTTGCGGCGGCTCATTTTCGGCCACCGCCTCAAAAACCAACTGCCCCGAAAACATCTTGAATTCACTGTGTAACTATACCCGATGAATGGCGAGAAAAGCCAGCAGTCATTGGATTCGCTTACTTAAGTGATTATGTAAAAAAGACTTACAGATAAACCGGCTTCGCTGCTTTTCGCCCAATTTTGTCCAATGTGACTGTACAAACGGTACAGGCGTTACATTTTGAAGCGAGGAAACACCCAGTCCTCGTGAAATGAATTGGAACATTCGTAAATTAGACGTTGTTGGGGCCGCTGTGCGGACCAAGTGTTACGCGACACCCGTATTTTCGCGAATGAATCGGACGATTCACGTACCCCCCTGTCCGCACAGCGGACCCGGCGGCCACCCGTCGTCGAACCTTTCAACGCATTCACAAACTCCGGACCCCTTCGGGTGAAGTGTATCGACTGGGCAAACTGCATCGTCCCCGTGATCAAAGGCAAAGTTCTCCCTTTCCTGTGGTCGATTTCAACATAGCGCGTGCGGTGCGCTGTGACTTTATCGAAACCGCCGGTTGGAGAATTTTTCATGCGACTATCGGCCCGAGTTTTATCCGCTGTTCTGTTTGCTATGGCGATGGGGACGCCCCAATTCGTTCAAGCGGACAATTGGTTCACCGACTTTTGGGGTGGGGTCGCGCAGGGAACCCATCGCAACAATGCTTGGCCGGAACCATTCAATTATCAAGACCGCCAAGCCGTTTCGGCCCACTTCGGTGCGGCGATCAATAAAGGCTGGGAACATCAAAACCTCCTCAGTGACCATCACTTTGAGGATGGCTCGTCCGCCGTCACGCAGGCGGGCCAACTGAAGATGCGCTGGATTCTGACGCAGGCCCCACAAAACCAACGAGTTCTTTTTGTGCAAAAGGGGCTGAATGCGAATCAAACGCAAGCCCGACTGGAACTTGTGCAACAAGTTGCGGCGGGAATTTTGCCACCAGGAGAATCTCCGGTCGTTGCAGTATCGAACCTCGACGCGACGGGTTGGTCGGCGGAAACTATTGTCGCCGTCGGACGAAAATTTCAAGCCTCGACGCCGGAACCACGTTTGCCGAAAGAAGGTGGCGGATCGTCGGGCGGTGGTGCTTCCGGTGGTGGTGCGTCGGATGGAAAATAGTCGGCCAAAATGAAATACAATCGCTCCCGCGAGCGAACTTTCGATCACAACCCTCTTGGCCTCGGCGGAACATTCTCCCCGCCAGACCAGGAGGGTTTTCGGTTTTAATGGATGAATGTTTCGACGGGATTATATTTCCTGGGAACTTCGCGCGTACTCAAATCGCCAATTCGGAAAGAGTTCTGCCTCACGCAGATTTCAAAATCGCGACCGAATTCCCGTCTTTCTCATCGTCTCTAACGGCCGCTTCCGCCGATTCATGTGGCTCCAGCGACTCTTCCACGTCGTGCATTACGATTGCGACCTCACGGCGACGGCTGAGGTAGTAAATCGCACCGATGCCCGCCACGAGTAACGTCATCACGCGATAGGTCAACGAGACGAGCAAGCCCAGACCGGGCGTAACGGCGACGTCCGACGGAATACTGGCATAAATCGCTTTCGTGGCCGTTTCCTGAACGCCTAATCCGTTCATCATAACGGGCAAGATCGCGACCAGTGTACTCAGCGGAGCGATGATGAAGTGCGAAGCATAACTGGGTGCCTGTCCTGGCAAACCGGTCGCGATCAAATAGTACGTCGTCGCCATCGAACAGTGGACGATAATGCTGATGAAAAGAGCCAGCCACAAAACTTTTTGGCGACTGCGGTACATGCGGATCGCATTGTGAATCGACTCGATAAAACGGCCGACTTTCGGGATCGACTCGATCTTTTTTGCCCACGCTCCGTCGGTCAACGCCGGAATTAAGAAAACCAAACCGGCCACTCCGCCGATAATTGTGCAAATGAGTACGCCGTAATAGGCTGGACGAAACTGATCGGAATTTTTCGCCGCTTGGCCCACGTCGGTAAAACAAAACGCCGCGAAGACAACGAGGAACAGCGCATACAGACCAATCAAACGATCGACAATGACGCTGGAAACGGCCGCCCCCTTACGTCCTGGCTGTTCACGGGCAATAAAGACCGCCTTGAACAGATCGCCGCTCACGTTTCCCAATGCAATGAAACTAAACAAATAACCCAGAAATCCCAAACGAAACGCATCCGCAATTCGAAAGGGCAAGTCCAAGGCTCGCACTAAAAGATACCAGCGAAGGAACGTAACGAACACGGCGGCGAATGTGAGGACGACGGCGCAACCCAGTCGCGTCCAATCTTTGGGATCGTTCCACAGTCGGGAAAAGCTGTCATCTTGAGTGGCTTTGTTGAGGAGCCAACCAACAATCGCGAGAGGCAGAACGATTTTGAAAAAAATGAGAACGATTCGCTTCAAAGCTAACTCCGTCGATCAAGGTGCATGCTCAAAGGTTGGTACGATTTCGAATTTTGAGGTCTGGAGTTTTCACGGGCGCGTCTATTTGGATTGCTCGGCTGCCTTGGCCATAATATCGACGGTCCATTGTCCGACTTGAATTTGCGACGGTTGGCCCATTTTTGCGTTCAGGCGGGGATGGGACAAGGTGACAACTTGGTTGTTGGGCATGTACCGAGTGACCACCATCTGCATATCGACCGATCCATCATTCTGAAGCGTCGGCGTGAGATTCACTTCAATCTCGCCGGTTCGGACGGTGGCATTTTGACCGCTCACGACCGCAAGTCGGGGTGAAGCCAGAATTTGCGGGGCACCCTGGGCCAATTGCTCCGTGAGTGTTATCTCGACCACTAATTGTGGTGCGGCGGCATGGGCTAAGCTGACGAACGCGAACCCCAGAAACAGGCTCAGTGTCTTGATAGTAGTCATTTTTTGCGATCCTTGACAGTCATGGGTTAAGGTGATAATTTTACGGGTTCCGAGGGGGATTAGCTCAATTGGGAGAGCGCTTGCATGGCATGCAAGAGGTCAGGGGTTCGAGCCCCCTATCCTCCACTTGGTGGACGGCGGTTGCGGATTCAGCGTAAAATCGAATCCGCTGCGGTTTTCCAATTACCGCTTATCCGTCTATAAATTCGGGCGGTATGGTCGCACGACCGCCCAGTTCCGTCAAGCCGAACGCCACTGCGGTTTTCCGTTGCGCGGCCTCTTTTTTAGGGTTTCTGCGTTTCGCCGCCATGAACGAGCCGGATTCTCCTCTTCCCCGACCATCAAATTCCGTCGTCCGTCGCGCTTGGCGATATTTCTTCATTGACCCTTGGCAAATTTTAGACGACGAACGGCCAACCGACGCTGCCGCTCAATCGGCTGCCTCGAATCAAGCCAAGTTCGCTCTGCTCTTGGCCGCCTTTTGTTTAACAGGACTCCGCTATGCAGGCGACAACTATGTCAAGTTTTTTCCGCAATTGGCAATTGGCGAAGACGGCGCACTCTACAAGCTTTTTTGGTGGTCGGCTTGCTGTCATTTTTTCTACGCGATTGTTCCCGGCACGTTTTTGATTTTGCGAGGCCAAAGTCCGCTGAAGTTTGGCGGTTCAACGCGGGGTCTTGCGCAACATGCGCCGTTATATTTAGGCCTGTTTCTCGTCATGCTGCCGGTGGTGGTCGCCGCCTCGTACACGAAAACCTTTCAGCACGCTTATCCGTTTCATCCTTACGCTGGAAAAAGTTGGTTCGATTTCCTGACCTGGGAAGCCGCCTATGCTGTGCAATTTATCACGCTAGAATTTTTCTTTCGCGGCTTTCTATTGTTCTCTCTGCAGCCCACCTTCGGCTCGAACGCGATCTTTGTGATGATGGTTCCCTATTGCATGATTCATTTTCAAAAGCCGTTGCCGGAAACATTGGGAGCGATTGGGGCGGGAATCATTCTCGGAACGCTCGCCTTACGGACGCGCTCGATTTGGCTGGGTGCGGGGTTGCATATTGCCGTCGCCTGGACGATGGACGTGCTAGCATTGCTCCATCGGGGTGAGTTTCCGCCGGGCTAAAGCGGCGTCAGGTTCGTCGAGTTGCATCCGGCGTTCCTCAATGATTTGATCGCACGATTTCCGCATGGACGCCGGGGGAAGTCGCCTGTATCTTTCCCGCCAGCCGATCTTGCCCAGTTGCCGATATATAATCATGGCGGGCAAGTCTGCATTCGCTAGCACTGCTGGCGGGGCGTTGGTTTGGAAATGGCAAGGATGCCCAGTCGCTCGAGGCCAGATTGCCCAGCGACACTTTTTTCCAGGATCGCAATATGAATTTCAGCGTGCCCGATTTGCAATTCAACGATCATACGGCCCAACTCATCAATGATGTGTTGGTGTGGATCGGGTTTGGCACGCTCGTCGGTCTGTTTGCCAAGGCCATCATGCCGGGACGCGATCCAGGCGGGGCCCTGGCGACCCTTTTGATGGGAATCGGCGGAACGATCATCGGCTGCGGAACGGTCTCGTATTTTGGCAACGGCAAGCGAATCACTCCGATCAGCCCGCTCGGATTTTTCGTCGCAGCAGGCGGGGCGTTCTTGATTCTCTTCTTCTACAAGATGCTCTCCGGTTATTTCTTTGTGGAGGGTGGAACCAATCGGGGCCGCTACGGATTTGGTCCCGGTGCGGGTGCCGGTTACAGTCGTGGATACAGCCGCCGCCGTAGCGGACAAACAACCATCATTGAAGAGTAAGCCCGCCCCCCGGTTCGCAGATCCGGTGTCGTCGATCCGTAAATCCAGCACCGATTTTTTTCGGCATTGGCGGTATCTATTCCGACAGGTTTATGATCGTCTATGCGATTAGGAACAGCACGATCACGAGCATGACGATGCCCGACGTCATGGCCGCACCGATGATCCCGGCCATTTGCCACTTGGCACGGTTGTCTTCATTGATCAATTCCCGTCGCTGACGAGGCGAGAATCGCGTGAGCCAAGCATGATGGCGGGGATGAGGTGTGTCGGTCGTGAACGTGTGCGGACCAAGATTATGAACTCGCATGGCTGGCCCTCCCGAAAGAAAATGGAAAGCTATCGAAACTCCAGGCGATCTCGATTCTAGCAGTATAGACCGAGCGAGGCAAACTTTTTGCGGGAAGGGATTAGCAGTTAGCGGCTAGCATTTAGCCAAACGTGAGCGTGTGGCAGGCCGATGTAGTATGCGATTTCGCGGCAAATGACGAATGTTCAATGTTCACCTCACCTCTCCATCGCTTGTTACCTAGAACCCAACAGCGGCGTGGTGCCGACGGCCGTGAGAAGATCTGCATAGGCTTGCGTTGCTTGCCACAGCGAGTCGAGTTGGGCGTTTTGTAATTCGATTAGCCGCTGGCGAACCTGCAACAGCTTCAACACGTCGGTTTGGCCCGCGTCGTATAGGTGCTGCATTTTTTCCGTCTGCGCCGTGATCGGTTGCGTGCGGGCGGCGGTCAGATCGACCATCTTCCGCGCCGATTTCCATTTCGCGTTGGCGGCTTTCACTTGGGTGGTCGTTTTGTTGCGCAACTGTTCCAGAATCATTGCGTCGCGATAAAATTCCGCATCGCGCTGGCGAACAAGTGTCGCTCCGCAATTAAGCACCGGCACTGGCGTGCTAATCGTGAAGCCGTAAAAATTGGTACCCGACTCGTTCTTTTCGTACACCGGTCCGGCGGAAAAGATCGGAATGCGGTCGGCACGGGCAAGACTCACGGCGGCTCGGGAAGAGGAGACCTGCCACTCGGCGGCGCGGATTTCGGACCGCGTACTCAATGCGGTTTGCACAAGTGACGCTTCGTCGCCCGGTCCTTCGAGCGTGGGAAGTCGCGGCGCACCGACCGGTTCAACCACACTCGCTTGTTCCGGCAAACCCATCTGCTGACGCAACTCGGTGAGGACGGCGATGTACTCTTGCCAAGCGACATCGGTCTGTTGAGCGGTCGCTTGCGATTCGACTTCGGCCAAAGCTACGTCCGACGCGGGGGCCAGATTCGCACCCTGTTGTCGGCGGAGCGTGTTCAACAGTCGTTCGTTGAAGCTCGAAAGATCGCCCGCCACACGATGCTTCTCGCGGCGATAACAGGCCGTCTGATGCAGTTTATAGGTTTGCACGACGGCGGCGAGTTCCGCCTGCAAAATGTTCCATTGCGTTTGTGAATATGCGGCCTGGGCAATCGCCTCGCGAAAACGAGTCCGGTCGCCGAGTTCAATCGGCTGACTCCAACTCACACTGATTTGATTCTGCAAGCGTTCGATCTGACCATTCGCCGCCCGGTCAAAGACCCAAGGTCGCGAATCGACCGCAACGGTCGGGTTAAGGCTGGTAGGAAACTGCCGGGCAACCGCCAAGGCGGCGGCCGAAACATTTAGATTTTGCCGCAGGGCGACGAGATCGGGGTTTCGTTGCAGCGTTTGTTCAAGGGCCGTTTCCAATTCTAAATTCGAGCTTAGGATCGGTTGACGTAGGTCCACGGTTGAATGAGACTGGAGGGGTTCGGCGGCATTTACCAACGGTGAAAGCCGGTCCGGCGCGACCCAATTCACGGTCCAGCCAACCGCCATCGTCAGTAATACAGTTCGCCACTTACTCATACGGCATTCCAATCCCTAAATCCCGAACGGTTGTTACGAACGCTAAAATTGGCAACCCTCGTAACATCGGCCAACCAGCGGTTTATGTTGGAATCGAAGTTACACTTAAAGAGGGTGGATTTCCGTAGTACTGCCCGGCGACGTCCCCTATTTCCAGATCATTGATTGCACTCGCCGTGACCGTCATAACTTGCCACGACAACATGAGAACATACTTCCAGCAACACCAGGGCCGTTCATGGTTCGCTTTTGTCGTCGGCGCTGCGTCAATTTGCGTCGGGCTTGCCGGTTGCGGAAATAAAAACGACGCCGCCGAAGCAGCCAACACAAACGCTCGTCCGCCGGTGGACGAAGCCTTGCCCGTTCTGGTTGAACCGGCCAAAATTCAGACCATCGCCGAAACGGTCGAAGGTCTCGGACGTTGCGAGGCCCTGCCGGATCGGATCGCGTCGCTAACCCCTGCGGTCGAAGGTCACGTACAAGACGTCCTGGTCAAGTTGGGCGATCATCTGACTCTCGGCCAACCGGTGGTGCAACTCAACAAACGCATCGCTCAGGCAAATAAGGATGAAAAGGTCGCGACCCGCGACGGGCTAAAGTCTTCGCTCGCGTTACTGAAAGCTCCACCTCGACCGGAGGAACTGAAGAACCAAGAGTTGGCCGTGGAGCAAGCGAAGGTTGCGACCGAGAAAGCCAAACTCTCTGCGGAACGTTTGCGACCCTTAATGGAGCGCAAGGAAATTTCCGCCGCCCAGATGTACGAGGCCAACAACGCATTTAAGCAGACCGAGTTACAACAAAGGGCTGCCGAAGCCCAACTGACCGCACTCAAACTCGGTCCTCGTCAAGAAGCGATTGAAGAAGCGACCTCCCGTATCACGACCGCTGAGGCTACAGTCGAAACGGCCCAGGCCCAACTCGAACTTCTCACGATCAAATCGCCAATTGACGGAACGCTCGACAACTTAACCTGTCGCTTGGGTCAGACGGTCACCGTCGGCGCCGCAATCGGTGAAATTGTTGACACGCGAAGACTACACGTCGTTATCTGGCTCCCTGCTCGCGATGCGGCCCGAATAAAAGTCGGCCAAAAGGCCCAAGTTCGCGCCAGTGGGCCAGCGCAGCCGGAAGAAGCACCGGTCGAGCCACCGCCAGCGGCGGACGCTGAGAAAAAGGACGATCAGAAGGACGAGCCGAAAAAAGATGAACCAAAAGCTAAAACGGAAAGTCCTGTCGTAGCCTTCGTCGGCCGGGTTGCCGATTCGCAAACAGGAAACCTGCCCGTGCGTATTTTGATCGACAACGCCGATGGGCGGTTGCACTTGGGACAGTCAATGGCCGTTTCCATCATTGTCCACGAGAAGCCCGACGTACTGACGATCCCGGTCGCCGCGTTGTTCGATGTGGGCCTAGGGCCAATGTTCAACGTTGTGCGGGAGGGGAAATCGGTCCGTGCCCGCCCGATACTCGGACTCCGCGACAAACATTGGGTCGAGGTTATTAGCGAGTTGGATTTGTCCGATGACCTGAAAGATGGCGAGCTAATCATTGTCGAAGGTGGTTACAACCTGCCTCAAGGAAATAAGGTCAAGACGAAACCCGCGCCGCCGGGAGATTCGCGATGAGCGACAGCGTTTCCCCCGCACATCGAGAAGCCGGGCATCACGCCGGTGGCCGCAACTTGGTGGCGTTGGCCCGGCCCTACTTCGGGCTGATCGTGGTGACGACGTTGCTGCTCACCATCTGGGGCCTCTACTCGATGCTCCACATGCCCAGCGGCATCTATCCGGAAGTTTCCTTTCCGCAAATTGCCGTCTTGGCAGAAACGCCCGGCCTCGGCGTGCGCGATGTGGAAGTCGCAGTCACGCGACCGATTGAAGAACGGATCAGCATTGTCCTCGGCGTGACCCGTGTGCGGTCGAAAACAATTCGCGGTGCCTGCGATATCAAGATCGACTTTGCCCCCGGCACCGATATGGTCCAAGCCTTGAACGATGTGCGAGCCAAAATGGGCGAAGCGCGGGCGACTTTTCCGCCCGGAACCAATACCGAGGTCGCCCGTCAGTCGCCGTCGATTTTTCCAATTATCTCGTTCGTGGTTACGGGCGGACGTGACCCGACGGCCTTGCATGATTATGCGTTTTACGATTTGCGTCCGCGACTCGGCCGCCTGGAAGATGTGGCCTTTGTCACGGTGCAAGGGGGCGACGTTCGCGAAATCTTGGTGGAAGTTGAACCGCAACGACTGGTCGAGACCGGCCTATCGCTGGCCGATGTGGCCGATCGCATTGGCAAAGAACATCGGCTGAAAGCGGTTGGCCGACTTGATTCCGGCGCGACGCAGTTTCAGGTTTTAACCGACGGACTCGCCACCGACCCGCTCGCCTTAGAAGATCGAATCATTGCGGTCAGAAACAATCAGGCGATCCGCCTGCGCGATCTGGGGCGAGTCGTCGTCTCGCACGAAGATCGGTCGATGGCGATTCGTGCTAACGGCAAAGATGCCGTCGCATTGACCGTGTTTCGCCGCCTGGGTGGCAATGCGTTGACGGTTAAGCGAGAGTTGGACGCAGCCTTGGAAACGGCCCGCAAGACTGCCCCGGCGGGAGTCAGCATTGTTCCCGTCTACGATCAAGGCGACCTCGTCCGCATCGCCATCGACAATGTTCGCGATGCAATCCTGATCGGCGGCGCGTTAAGTGTGGTGATTTTGCTGCTGTTTCTCAAGAGCATTCGCGCGACGTTGATCGCCGCTCTTTCCATCCCGCTCAGTTTGATCGTCAGCTTCGTGTTTTTGCACCTGACCGGCGACACATTGAACTTGATGTCGCTTGGCGGTCTAGCCGTGGCCATCGGTTTGATTATTGATGACGCCGTCGTTGTCGTCGAAAATATCGCCCGACATTTGGCCGAAGGGCAAAAAGGGGACGACGCGATTGAACGGGCGAGCAAAGAAATCAGCGGAGCGGTGGTCGGTTCGACTTTGACGACGATCTTGGTCTTTGTCCCGCTGGCCTTTGTGCATGGCGTGGTGGGACAATTTTTTCAATCGCTCAGTTTGTCGTTGTCGATCTCGCTGTTGGTCTCGATGGTCGTGAGCCTGACAATCATTCCCGTGTTAGCGGGCAAGTTTCTCACGGCCAAGGCGATGCCCGCGCCAGGGCGGATTTATAATACCTTAGCGGGCGGATACGAAAGGCTATTGCGAGTTGGGCTGCGAGTTCCCCGCTTGATGCTGCTGTTGTCGCTGCTCACGGTCGTGCCTGCTGTGTGGCTTTTCATACATTTGGACAGGGGATTCATGCCGGAAATGGACGAAGGAGCGTTCATCGTCGATTACGAAATGCCGGTGGGCACGTCACTTGTGCAGACGGACAAAGTTCTCCGCCGGGTCGAAGAAATGCTGCTCAACACGCCCGACGTGCTGAGCTATATTCGCCGCACGGGAGCGGAGAACGGTCTCTTTGCGACCGAGGCATTTCGCGGCGACATTCTCGTCAGTCTTAAACCGGCCGGCCAACGCCGACCGCTAAAAACCATTTTTGAATCGCTGCGGAAGCAGATCAGGATCGCTGCCCCGGAATTAAATGGGTCCGAGTTTATCCCACTGATTCAGGACCAACTCAACGACATGGCGGGTTTGGAGCGGATGGTCGAAATCAAACTGTTCGGTCCCGACCAAAACAAGTTGCGAGATTTGGCCGAGCTAGTCCAAAAAGCAGCCGAGGAAAAATTCCGGATCAACCGCATTGGAGCCGACGGCAAAGAGGAACGAGTCGAAGACCCGGCGCGGCGATTGCATTTGAAGGATGTAAATGCTCATGCTCACTTGGGGAATCCCGACCTCATGATTCGGCCCGACCGTGTGCAAGTTGCCCGGCTCGGGCTGACCATGCAAGATGTCGAAGGTCAACTTTCCGCCGCGTTGTATGGCCAGATTGCGAGTACGATTCCGGAGCAGGACCGGATCACGAACATTCGCATCCGCTATCCCGACAGCGTTCGTTACGACCGCGACCGCCTCGAACACTTACCAATTAGCCTTTCGACGGGCGGCTCGACGAACACTGCCGCGCCGCCCGCCGCCTCTTCATCTTCCTCACCAAGTACTCCGGCAAGTCCCACAATCACCGGTCCCAATTTCGTCCCACTCGGTCAATTGGCGACGATTGAATT